>JAUSBK010000003.1 GCA_030652115.1 Coriobacteriia bacterium
GAGGCACCCACGCTGGGATCGCGCCCCGGATTTGGTGCCCGATTTGGTGCCCAAATAGATGGTGACTGTTGGTACTCGTTGGTACCTATTGGGACTCGCCGCAGCTCCGCCGTACCAACGAGTCCCAACGAGTCCCAATAGTCACAAGCACAATCAGGATTCGAATTCCCTTGGGGGCACCATAGATACGCGGCCCGTCTCTCATCACGGAGGCGGGCTGAACTGCGCGAGGAGACATGCGGTCCACGGCCGTTAGGCTTCGCGCGCCTCGTTGGCCGCATGCAAGCGATTCCCAAGTCCCATGAGAACGGCGTCCCTCTGGGCGACATTGTCCCCCGGCGTGCCGAGCCACCGCTGATCGAGCTCGGCGTGCTGCACCACGAGTTCGTAGAGCGCTGACGCAGCGACGTAGTGCGTGCTGCGTCCGGCCCCCCTGGCTTCGAGGGCACCGGATGCGACGAGCTTGCCCAAGTCGTGTGAGGCGGTCACCTCAGAGACGTCTGCCATCCCACGGTAGTAGCGGTTGGTGACCTCGCGCGCGAAGAAGGCGTCGTAGAGCGCATGCGTGGCGCGTTCGTTCAGGCCCATGTCGCTCACGGCGGCGTCTTGCAGCACCGTCCACAGGGCGCGTTCGGTGGTGTTGCGCAACGAGAGCGCCTCGACCTGGGCGACCTGCGCTTGCACGTGAGCCTCGAGGAATGGGGTGACGTCGGTGTCAGGAGCCCACCCCGTTCCGAGACAGTCGAACGCGGAGTAGTAGTCCTCGAGGTGACGACCCCACCACTCCTCAAGGCTGGTGAATTGAGGCAACCGGAATCCAGCGCGATACATCGAAAGCGATGCGACTATACGCGCAGTGCGGCCGTTGCCATCGGAAAACGGGTGGATGCCCGCCACCGACACGTGCGCGAGCGCCGATGTCACCGGCCCGGGCTCATCCGTTCCTTGAAGCCACGCCGCCAAGTCGTCCACGAGCGATGGCACCTTCTCGGCGGGAGGGGGCAGGTAGACCTGTGCGCCGCTCGCCCTGTTCGTGAGCCAGTTCTGGGTCTCCCTGAACCGGCCTGCGCCCTTGGCATACGAACCACCGAGCACGAGGTGGTGCAGCGAGAGCACAAGCTCGCTCTGCCACTGGAACGCCCCCGCATCGGCGCGAGCGAGCACGAAGCGCATGGCATCGCGGTAGCCGTCGACCAGGTCGATGTCTTCCACAGAGACGCCGGTCGGCCTGTCGCCTGCCAGGATCCTGCGGGCCTCGTCGACGGTGACCGCCACACCCTCCATGATCGTGGAGGCTGCTACGGCTTCGGCCTCAAGGTCGCGCCGAGTCCGACCGAGCCAGATCCGGGGGAGCGGCCCCTGCGCATCCAGGCGGGTTCGGAGCTCTTCGATCCGGCGGACGCCTGTGGCGACGGCCTCTGTAGTCTCGTATCGGTACACGGTGAGAACCTTTCTGATTGAAGCGCGAAACACTAACGCGATTATATGATTAATCACAAAGATGGCAAGAGCGGCTCCATTCTCGCCCTATTGGGACTCGCCGCAGCTCCGCTGTACCAACGAGTCCCAACGAGTCCCAATAGTCACAAGCACAATCAGGATTCGAATTCCCTTGGGGGCACCACGTTTCCTCAGGTCAAAGGCCTGAGCAGCCCGATTTCGAGTGTGAAACCGGGCTACAAGTGCCTTCGGGCTGAGGCAGGCGTCGGGCAAAGGCGCGTCCTCGTGTGAGCTCGGTAGCAGTCCCTGTTGCTCAAGGCCCTATTTGGGCTTGCCTGGTCGCAGGTTCAAATCCCGTCAGCTCACACATGTGATGTCTCAGGACACGCACACGACGAAGGCCCGCTTCCAGACAAGGAGGCGGGCCTTTTCGCAGCACGCGCACACTCGGAACAGCCGTGCTTTGCGCCCCCTCGGAGACCTTCTGCAAGATGAAGATGAGCGTGGTACGCGCCGAGGACATGATCGAGTTGCAGGAGCTGCCCATGGGGCATCATCCTATCGGCATCACATATATCAACGACTCGCGCCAGGTATGGGTCTGCTGCTACACGGGCAGCCTCCATACTCTCCGGGAACCGATGCGCTGATGAAGGCTCCCGTGGCCCCAAGAGGAGATCGATGATGGGACTGGACACGTATGCCTCGCGCTCGCCGGACGACGTCGTGCTCACCGAGGATGACGAACGTGCGTTCCTAAACGCTGGCATCGAACTCTGTGGCGGGATCTTCAGCGGTGGCGACGCCTCGTTCCGCGGCAAGGTCTACATCGACGTCGTGCTCGAGGTCACCGATGTCTTCCTCAACACGGAATGGCTGCCGCCCGAGACGGTGCGCGAGATGGCCGCCAAGCTCAATGCCGTCTCGCCCGAAGAGCTGGCCGAGATCAACGACATCGCACGCACACGGCCCAAAGACACGCCGACCAACGCCGACGAGATGATGAGCCTGCAGTGCTTCTTCACGATATGTGCCAACCGCGGATTGGGGCTTATCGGCTGGTTCTGACGCCGCCGTAGAGACCCCATGCCTCGGCGCACATCGCACCCGAGAACCACGATCCCGACGTCGTAAGGCGCCACGCACCGCCCTCATCTGCTCGCTCCAGCAAGCCCACCGCTTCGAGTTCCCCGCAAAACGCGAGTGCGGCATCGTCGAGGCGGTCGGACGCGACCTCACCGGCCATCAGGCACGCCACCAGCGGTCGTGCGCACTCCTCGGCGGGCGTATAGGTGCCCCCGCCGGAAAGCGGCACAGCGCCAGCCGCGTCCCCGTAGTCGTCCAGCTCGAGGTGCCGGTAGAAGTACGGCCCCACCACGCCGTCTGCCGATGAGCCCACCGCCAGCAGGTCCTCGCCTCGCACCGCATGCCGTGAGTACAGGTTGGCGTCGGCGGGCCGCGCGAAGTGCGTGACGTGGTTGCGCGGGAAGCCCAGCTCCCCCAGCAGCGCGGCTCCCTCGGCAAGCAGCACGAAATCCTCGCGCAGGTGCGGCTCGTCGCGCTCCAGCAGCCCGTGCTGCGCCATGAAGCGAGCGTTGTGCGGTCCTGCGTTGAGGTGGTAGAGCGAGACGCCGTGGATGCCCGCGCCGGCCAGCAGCGTGATGTCCTCGCGAAGCATCGCGGCGCTCTGGCCAGGCAAGCCGTAAAGCAGGTCCGCCGAGACGACCCCGCCGCGCTCCAAACACGCGGCGATGCGCTCCAGCACCTCGTGCGGCTGCTTGCGGCGGCCGAGGATCCGTCGCAGCTGTGGCTGCAGCGACTGCACGCCCACGTGTATGCGCGTGAAGCCGAGTGTGCCGAGGAACTCGAGGTTCGCCTCATCGAGCAGTCGCGAGGTGGTCTCCAGCGCCCACTCGGTCTCTCCGTGCGTGCCGAGCGAGTCGCGCAGCGCACTCGTTATGCGCTCGAACGCCGCGGCGCCGATGGCGAGCGGCGTGCCGCCCCCGAAGTGCACTGTGGTGACGGGTCGCTCGGCAAGGCCCGGAAGCGCCGCGAAGGCCGCGATTTCCCCGGTCAGCGTCTGGACGTAGCGATCGACGGTTTCACGCGAACCGCGCGGCGCGATCGTGGCGTGGCAGTCGCAAAACGGGCATCGCGTCTCGCAAAACGGGATGTGCACGTAGACCGAGATCGCGCCGCTCCTGCGCGCACAGACGCTCGCGATCTCATCCCACGCGCGGTCGGGGCTGTCGGGCAGCCCACGGGTCGCCCATCTCGGCAGCGGGAGGTGCGCGTCGGCAGGATAGCGTTCGCTTGCACGCGCCCAGGCGACGAGGGCGCCGGTGGCCGCGCTCACGCCTCGGCCCGCCCGCTACTTGCGAAGTACTCGCGGCAGACCTCGCAGGTCGCGCACGTCTTCGCACAGGTCAGCGTGTGTGCGTAGAAGTCGCGCGTGATCGCCGGCACGCATGGCGCCGTGGCTGGGCCGCCGCCTATCTCGGCCAGCTCGAGCGGCGTGCGGTTCACGTAGGCGGATAGTACGCGCAGGTAGTGCACAGGGTCGGCAAGCGTCACGCGTCCGTCCAGTTTCACCTCGTCGTAGAGGCCGTCGAACAGATCGAGATGCTGCGGAAGCACCCACGCGCCGGTGAGCGCCAGCCATGGCTCACGTTCCAGCAGTCCGGCGCACAGCGACGCCGGCATCGGATGCGACGAGTTCATCTCGAAGAAGTGCTGCGTGCGATAGACGCAGCCCGGCAGACACCCCTCGTTCACCATGAGCCGCAGCGCCCCCGGCCATGCCTCGCGCAGCGCGCGCAGCGCAGGCAGGTCGCGCATCACACCATCGCCCGGCGTGAGCGAGTCGAAGACGCCTTCCAGGTAGACGACCTGCGCCGGCGTGCGGACGTCGAGCAGCGTGGACGCGGCGAGTCGCAGTCCGGGGAACGCCTCGCGCAGCAACCGCGCGAGTCCCGCACTCCCCACGACCGCCTCGGCCACACCGCGCTCCTCGACAAGCCCGCGCAGTCCGGGCTCGATCGCGGCGAACACTTCGGCGACCGAACCCACGTGCACGACCGGGTTCAGCAACACCGACTTCCCCACCGCATCGCCGCTGAGAAACGCCTGCAGGTGCTCCGCAGGCTGTGACGGGCGTCCGGAGCCGATGGGGCTCGCGGGCATCGGGAAGTAGACGCTCGCCATGTTCGGCGACACGAGTTCGGCCACGCGGAACCAGAAGTCCGGAGGCTGGTCGATGTAGGGCAGCACCCAGCGCATCACGCGTCCCCGGCCATCCGGCGCGCCCGACAACCGCCCGTACAACGCCCGGCAGGGCGAAACGCGCACGTCGCGCACTCCTCGAAGAGTTCTGGCAGTCCGTCGCCCAGTGCCTCGACGAAGGCGGTGATCAGCTCGTCGCGGGTGGCGCATCGGTCGAGCGGCATCCGCGCGATCGATGCAAGCGCGTAGCATGCGATCGTGTCGCCCTCGGGCAGCACATCGATGATCGGCCCGCAGCGCGTGCCCACGCTCTTGATGACCTCCGGATGAGTCACCGCGAACTCATCGGAGAACATGCACGGCGTGATGCCGCAGTCGAAGCCGACGCTGACCCCGCGCGCCTCTGCCTGCGCCACGAACGCCTCGATCGTCACACCCACCGCGCGCAGGTCACTCGTCACTACGCTGGTGTTCGCACCGCCTGCGATAGGGTGCGCCACGCCCACTCGCACACTGCGCCGCAAGCCATGTCGGTCGACGCGTTCCAGGAGGAAGCCCATATCACTCTCCGCCGAGACAAGCGTCATACCGATCTCGACGCGATCTCGCAACGCATCGCAAACACGCTCCTGCGCAGCAACGAGCGAGTCACTATCCACGCCCGGCACCGCCGAGTTGAGGTAGAGCGTCAGGTCCCGCGGCGATAGCGACGCTAGATACACAAGCGCATCATCGCTCACGAGGCCGCCGGTCATCACCGTGAGCGCGAAGCCGCGCTCACGCGCACGCTCCGCCAGCGCGATGAACGCCGGGTGCAACGTCGGCTCGCCACCGAGAAGCCGCGCATCGGGAATGTCCGAGCGCTCCAGGAAGTCGAGCGCGCGCTCAAAGGTCTCCGCAGGCATGTCGAGCGGCTTGAGAACACGCTCCTCGGCCGCAAAACAAAAGCTGCAGTCACGCTCACACCGGCGGGTGATAGAGAGGTTCGCCACCTCACACGACCTTCGCCCACGAGTGCAGCCTGTCGTCGGCGTTGGAGGCGAGGCCCGCGGCGGCCATCTCGTTCACCAGCAGTGCGGCGGCCTCCTCTGTTGCATCAATGCCCAGCAGCAGCCGACTCGCCGTGATCAGGCGGATCGCCCGGCATCGCTCGTCGTAAAACCGGCTGCAGCGCGGCGGGGTCTGCTCCACTCGGCAGCCGCCTGCACACGTGTAGCGGCAGAAGCAGCGTTCGCAGCGCGGCTTCCGCTCCAGCTTCTTGTCGATCTTCGCGATCTGCCGCTCATCGACGTGCACGACGCCCGCCTCATCCACGTTGCCGAACGACAGTTCCAGTCCACGCGAACGCCAACGCTCGGGCTCGAGATAGCACCCGGTGATGGCGCCGTCCGGCCACAGCATGAGCGAGCCCGTGCCGAGCGGACACGACGTCGAACGGGGACCCTCGAGTTCGGACGGCCCGTGTACCACGCGAACGCCGTGCTCGGCACCGATCGACTCGGCCTGCATGAAGTTCAGCGCGAACGCGTACGGGTCAGGCGCGTAGAGTCCCGCCTCGGCCGAACCGGGTGTCTCGGCCAGCGTCTCGAACGCGAGCACGCTGATGTCGAACTCCGTGCAGAACCGCTCGGCAAGACGTGGCAATGCCTCAACCGAGTGATCCGTGACGCACATGCGCAGACACAGTTCGCACGGGTAGCGGCTCAGCTGGCGGATCGTCTCGGCGACCTCGGCGTACGTCCCACGTCCATCGCGGTGTCGACGCAGGCCGTTGTGGAGCGCCTCGTCGCCGTCCAGGGAAACGACCACGGAGTCTATCTCATCGCCGAGAAACTTCACGGCTTCGGGGCTGCAGACGCCGTTCGTGGTGAGCTCGAACCACGGCGTGACGTGCGCCTTCGCGCATGCGCGCCGCGTGTAGGCGACGATCGCCTCGACCGAGCGCCGCGCGACAAGCGGCTCGCCCCCGAAGAAGTGGACACGCATGACTGACTCGCGGTCGCGAACCGTGTGGGCCAGTACGCGATCGATCAGTGGATAGGCGAGTTGGGGATCGAGTACCGTGAGCGACGCGTCGGGGCAGCCGAAGTCGCAGTGAACGCAACTGATGTTGCAGGCGCGTGTTGGCATGATCACGAGCTTGCCGACATCCTGTGGGCGGTACCGGGACGCCTGGGCTGGCGCGATCGTCAGCGTCTGCCACAGCTCAAGCGACTCGAGTGATGGCGCAACGTGACCAGGTTCGCAGCATTGCGCGAGTTCGCCAAGCGCCGTGTGGTTCACCACGGCCACACTCCACGTGGCAGGCGCGAAGACGAGCCAGCGGTCCGCGAGCGGGAGCACATACATCTCAGTGGGGTCTACATGCGGTGGCCGCACGCTCATACGCTGACCACCTCCATCGCGAGTAGCCGCTGTGCACGGCAGCGGAAGGTGTCGCGAAGGTGCCGTGCGGCGCCCGTATCCAGTGCGCACACGTCAGGGCATCCGCGCGAGCAGGAGTGTGCGATGGGACATCCCGTGCATTCATCGGGCACGAGGCCGCACGTTTCGCTCAGAGCCCGGATCCGCTCTGCGTCCAGCACGAAGCGCCCGGACGGGCCGATGCCGCCGACGCGCACGCCGCGCTCGTGCGCGTCTTGGGCCCTCGACTCCACGAAGCATCCCGTGGCGAAGTCGCCCGGTGCCAGATTGACCACGTGACGAAGTACGTTGCAGTACGGGCCGTGCGGCTCGTCGGGCCGGAGCATCGACGTCGTCACCACGGTGCCGCGTTCGGTGCCGTAGCGCCTGGCATCAAGAAAGCCCTCCACGAACGCTGGGGCGTCCTCGGCCAGAAGGCCCGACATCCCTGACGCGTTCTCATAGACGGGCTCGAGGCGTATCTCGGTGGGACCGAGCACGTCGATGGCGTAGTCGATCACTTCCTGTTGCCGCCGCAGCGTCGCCGCGGTGACCGTTGCGCGCACGTGGAAGCGCGCACCACACTCCCGCAAGATCGACGCACTCCGCTCGACGTCCGTCGAGGTCGCACCGCCACCGCGACGCGGGCGTTGCGCGTCCTGGACATCGGGAGGCCCATCACACGACAGGCCGAGAAGATCGAACTCCGCCGCGGCCCATCGCATGGTTGCCTCGGCCAGTACGCCATTGGTGGCAACGTAAGTGGTGAGTGGCACCCCGGCGCTCTCGGTCTGCACGCGCACGATTCCGAGAACGCGTGCCGCATCATCCGAGTCAAGCAGTGGCTCACCGCCGCCGTGCAAGACGAGCGTCATGGGCAGGCCGCGCTCGTTGCACGACGCGGCGACGATCCGGGCTGCGTCGGCCACCGCTTCGTTCGAGAGCACGGGCTCCTGCACCGCCGAAGCCCCCGAATGGCAGTAGCGGCAAGCAAGGTTGCAGCGGTTGTTGAGGAACAGGGTCAGACACTCCGGCTGGAACGCAACGTCGGCACCCATCATGCGCCGCCAAGTGCAGATTCGAGCATGTCCAGCACGAGCGCACGCGTGATTTCGCAGCGCCCGGAGGTCTCCCCTGCGACCCTTCCTCCGTCGAACGCCTTGGCCGCACAGTCGCCGGCACATGCGAACACACAGAAACACTCGGCGCAGCCGGCGCGACGCTGCGCGGCGCCATCGCGGATAGCAGCGATCCTGGCGCCATCCGTGTGGATAGCCGAGCCGTCCGCATCGACATGACCGTAGAAGAACTCCTTGGACAGCGGGTCATCGGGGTGCAAGACCTCATAGCAGCATGTGAGGTCGCCGTCGGGCGTGACACCGAATGTCGGATCAGGATAGGAGCAGAATGCGGGGACTACACCGGCAGGCCGCGCACCCGAGTAGGTGAGTCGACGGCCGTATCGCTGTGCGACGGTACTAGCTGTCCGAAAGGCCTCGACGAACGCGTGTGGTTCGGGCGCGTCCAGACCCGAGGCACTCGCGCGGCCCCGCAGATAGAGCGGCTCGGCCCGAATGATGCTCGCCCGCGAGTGCTCGCACAGGAATTCGACACTCTCGGCCAGAAGCGGGAGGGCCTCGGCGGTCACAGTCATCCTGATCGAGTACGGGAGCCCGTGTTTCTCGAAGATGCGCACCGAACCGAGAACGGTCCCCAATGAGGGCTCTGTGCCAGGTGTCACCCGGCATCGGTCGTGCACCTCAGGCAAGCCGTCGATCGAGACAGTGGCGCTTCGCATGTGCTGTGCAATGAACGCTGCCTGCGGTTCTGAGTAGAAGCCGTTCGTGCCGATGTTCATCAGGACATTCACGTTCGCCTCGGCGGCGGTTGCTTCAATGAACTCCACGGCACGCGTGAACAAGGGCCAGCGCGCACCGACGTCCCCGCCGTGGAACGCCACAGTGAGATCGCGGCCGAGCCGAACCGCATTGCCCAGGGCGAAACGGACAGACGCCTCGAGCACCGGCCAGTCGATGTCGCTTCCCGTGCCGCCCTCGCAGTAGCAGTACGTGCAGCGCAGCGTGCACTTGTGTGTGAGGAAGAGCGTGACGGCCGTGGGCTCGAAGGAATCCGGCCACGTGGGGTTGAATTTCTTGAGCGCCTTGGGCGACACGGCCGTCAGGCGATCCAACATCATCGGCTCGACACCTATCGCATGCGCCGCGTCGGCGTCCCCGGCCAATGCTTCACGAAAACACACGGCGTACGCGTCGTTGACCTCCATGATGAGGCCCTGAAGCGGTGCGTACAGCAACGGCAGACCCGAGCCGCGCGCGATGAGGAAGGTCGTCTCACCGAGCGGCTGCCAGGAGATACTCATGCGGCCTCCGTCGGGCGCGTCTCAATCCTCAGCTCGGGTACCAGTAGTGACCGCCGGGGGTGCTCACCGAGTTGCACGTGCAGTTACCCACGCAGGCGCAACCTTCAGTGTCGCACGTGCAGATGATGCCGATGGTGTCGTCGTCCTCGTCCGGCTCCTCGGGTTCGTCCTCGTCCGGCTCCTCAGGTTCGTCGGGTTCCTCCGCAGTTGGCCCTTCCTCTTCGACGGGCTCAACTGGCTCGGCCGGCTCGATGGGCTCCTCTTCGGCCGGTTCGACAGGCTCGTCATCCTTGCACCCGCCGACGATGCTCAGCGCTGCGACAGCCCCCACACTCGCCACAGTCGCCTTGACGAACTTGCGCCGGCTCATCTTCGAACCGCCAGGCATGTCGATCTGCGCGATACGAAACACCTTCGGCTCTTCAGAGTCTGCGGCGACGTCCTTGGGATCCCCGTCCATGTTCCCTCCACCCATGTGTCCGGGTGCTGAAGGGGTCGGTCATCTCGGCGCCCCTCTGCGCCCGGACGAATTGATACTGCGACTATACCACCGCCGTCGAGCGATTCGCCGCGCAGCCAAGGGGCGCGGCGCGCTCGACGAGTGGCGGGCGAAAGCGCTGCTCGCCAGCTACGGGATCGCCGTCCCCGAGGGAGGCTAGACGACACAGAAACAGACGACCGTTCTCGAACTCGAAGACCGCTTAGCGGGTATCCCCCGCTACGCGGGTTCGAATCCCTCCCTCTCCGCCAGACGCACACGACGAAGGGCCGCCAGCTGGCGGCCGGAGTGCTCGGCGAGGAGCGTCTGAGGCGGACGCTCGCCCGCATGCGCGGGAGAGCGCGCTCTTAAGTCAGCCCCGCCGGGGCGCGACGGGGTACATACCACGCATGGAGACTCGTTCGGACACCCCCACACGCACAGGCAGGTCGCGCCGCGGCTGCCTCACCGTCGTTCTCGGCGTCCTCACGGTGCTCGTCGGCATACCGATGCTCATCTGTCCCGGCCCCGGCATGGCGGTCATTGGCGCGGGCATCGGTCTGATCGCCGTCGGTCTCGGTATCCGGACTGAGAAGAGACTGTGATGCAGGCTCGAGCGAGCGTTCTCGTGGCGTGCTCTCCGGAGACCGCCTTCGCGTTCATCGCCGACACCGCCAACGACCATCGCTGGCGCAGCCACCTCGTTTCCTCTCGCGGGCGCGCTACCGCCGTGGGCGACCGCATCGTGCAGACGTACTCTGCCGAGGGCAGGTCGGGCACGGTCGAGCTCGAGGTGAGCGAATACGCGCCACCCGAGCGGCTCGGCTACGTGATGCACAAGCCGGCGCGCGCTCGTTTCTCGTTTCAGTGCAGGCCGGAAGGCGACGGCACGCGGGTCAGCATGGCGATCTCCGCGAACCTCACGGGTCCGGCTGCGCTTTTCGAGGGTCGAGCGCAGACCGAAGCCGACCGCGTTCTCAAGACCGACCTGGGCCAACTGAAGCAGGCGCTCGAAGCCGGGGCGTAACCGGCGCCACTTATGCCACTCGGCGAACGTGCCGATTGGTGGCATGATTGGTGTGTTCTTTCGCATCCGGACTCCATGCGGGGCGTCCGTGCGTGATCGAGCATTTTCGAAGGGATGTGCTGTGCGCCCGGTCCGTTGTGGCTCTCCCAGGTATGTCCTCGCGGTGGCGCTCTGCTGCGCTCTCGTGGCGCCGCTGGCGGCCTGCGAGGACGAGGCGCCGCCGCCCACCGATACCCGCAGCGTCAGGCTTGGTGTGAGCAAGGAGTCGCTCAACGCGCTCGCCTACATAGCGCGTGACGAGAAGCTGTTCGACGACGTCGGCCTCGAGGTCGAACTCGTCGAGCACGACAGCGCGCAGGCTGCGTTCGAGGCGATGATGGCTGGCGAGGTCGACGCGGCCCTGTGCGCCGACACGCCCATCGTGACGGCCGCGATCGAGGGCGAGCCGTTCAACGTGATCGCAACGGTCGCCACCGACAACAACGACCTCAAAGTCGTCGCCAGGGCCAGCGCGGGTATCGCGACGGCGTCGGACCTTCGCGGGAGGCGCGTGGGCACCCGCCAGGGCACGGCGGCCCACTTCTTCCTCCACGTGCTGCTGACGAAGTACGGCATGAACGACACGGACGTCGACGTGCGCTTCGATTCGTTCGAGAGCGTCACCGCGGCGCTGATCGAGGGGGACCTCGACGCGGTTTCGCTCCGACAGCCGTTCATCGCGCAGTTGGAGACCGCCCTCGGCGATGACTTCGTGCTCATCGAAGAAGAAGGCATCTACGGCAAGACGATGAACCTCTGCGTGCTCGCCGATGAGCAAGGCGCCGACGCCGAAGTCCAGCGTCGGCTCGTCGAAGCATTCATTCTGGCCGAGAAGGCCGGGGTGGCGGACACATCCGGACGCATCGTGGCGAACGTGGCCTCGGACATCGGCATCGAGTCCCACGACATCTGTTCCTGCATCATCACCCGTGGCGCGGTGGAACTCGAGCAGTCCCTGGTCCTCAACCTGGAAGACCAGGTGCGGTGGGCGATGGAGTCGGGCCTCGCCACAGCCGAGACACCACCTGACGTGTTGTCGTTCATCGATCCCGGTCCGCTCGATGCGGTCGCTCCGGAGCGGGTGACTCTCGTTCGATGAGGATCAGCACCCGGATCAGATTGAGCGCGGTCTTCGCCGTGGTTATCGCCGCCATAGCGGGGGTCGTGCTGCTCGTCGGTCTGCAGTCGGTGAACACCGCGATCGGCCGCGGCTCGGAGGTGACGGAGTCGCTCAACGACACGTTCGAGCTCTCGATGCTCACCACCGACTACCTCATCAACTACGAGCCGCGTGCAGAACGGCAGTGGCACGAGAAGCAGGACAAGCTGAGTTCTGTGCTCGCCGGGCTCGAGGTCACTTCGGACGCTGATGCTGCGCTCGTCGCCTCCATGAACGAAGATCTCGAGCAGGCCCACGCTGCGTTCGCCGAGATCGCGCTGGCGCACGAGGGCCGCCTGGCGGGCGAGATACCCGCAGACGTTGCGTTCGAGCTGGAGTCGCGACTGACGTCACGGCTCCTCGTGCTGATGCAGTCGATCGTCTCCGATGCGGTCGTGCTCGCGGATCACGCGAGCGACTCGGCCCAGTCGGCCGAGCAGCTCACGATCACGGTCGTGCTGCTCGTCTCCGGCCTCGGCGTGCTGACGATGATCATCATCGGCATCTCGGCGGATCGCGCGATCATCAAACCGCTCGAGGAGCTGCGGAAGGCCGCGTCGCGGGTGGGCCGAGGGAATCTCGACGTGCGCAGTGGGATCGTCCGCGAGGACGAGGTGGGCGAGTTCGCCGTGGCCTTCGACGGCATGGTGACGAGCCTCCAGGAGTCCTACGTCATGCTCCAGAACGAGATCGGCGAGCGCCGCCGTGCCGAGGAGGCGCTCCACGAGTACAAGGACCACCTGGAGCAGACGGTGCAGGAGCGCACGAGCGAGCTCATCGTGCTGAACGAGGACCTGCAGAGCGCAACCCGAGCCAAGGACGACTTCCTGGCCTCGATGAGTCATGAGTTGCGAACGCCGCTCAACTCGGTCATCGGGTTCACCGACCTGATGCTCAAAGGCCGCACCGGAGAGCTCAACGACGAGCAGCATCGCCAGATCCACATGGTGAACCAGGCCGGCAAGCAGCTACTGTCGCTCGTGAACGACGTCCTCGAGCTCAGCCGCATCGATGCGGGGGCGGCACCGGTCGCCGCGGCGCCGTTCGACCCCTGCGACGCGGTCCGCCGGCTCGTGGAGATGATGACTCCCGCCGCCGAGGCGAAGAACCTCGGCCTTACCTACGTGAGCGCCGAGGGACTGCCTGCCGAGATCGTCTCGGACAGAGGCAAGGTCGATCAGATCATGCTGAACCTCATCGCAAACGCGATTAAGTTCACGCCCGAAGGCAGCGTCACCGTCACCGTGCGACCGGCCGACCCGGAGACGATCGCGTATGACGTGCGAGACACCGGGATCGGCATACCCGCCGAGGAGACCGAGCGGATCTTCGAGCACTTCCACCAGGTGCAGGCGGGCCCCCTGAGCGAGGCCGGCACCGGCCTCGGCCTGGCGATCTCGCGTCGACTCGCCGAGGTCCTCGGGGGGCATCTTAACGTTGCGAGCGAGGTGGGCGAGGGCTCGACATTCACTCTCGAGCTGCCTGTTGGACATGACGGCGCTGAAGCCGGGGAGTGAGTGCGACCCCGTACGGCGCGCCGCTTGCTAGAATTGCTGGCACGGTCAACCGGGCGCTAGGGCCCGGCGCCGGTCTTTTTCATCGGAGAGCTCATGCAGCGTTTGCGGTACCTGTCACTCGCGCTGGCGGTCTGTCTGGCCGTGGCGCCCGCCTCCACGGCGGCCGCCGTGGAGGCGGGCGCAGGCGCGCCGAGTGCGGTCAGGGCTTCCGCGTCGCCTGCCGTCTCTGCCACACAGGTCGTCATCCGACCGCGCTCGTCTGCGGGGATGAAAGCGCTCGAGACGCGTCTCAAGCGCGATGGCGCAACCGTCCTGGAGCGCTCGAAGGACGGCGAGAGCCTGCTCGTGGAGGTGCCCGAGGGCCACGGTTCGGCGCAGTACGCGCGTGACATCGCTGCAGCTGTCCCCACCGAAGTCGCCCAGCCGCTCGGCTACGTGCATGCCTCGGCAGTGCCGAGCGACCCCGACTACTCGCTGCAGTGGGGTCTGCCGGCGATCGGCGCACCTGCGGCGTGGGACCGCTCCTGGGGCGAAGCCGACGTGGTGGTTGCCGTGATCGACAGCGGCGTGGACCTGGATCAGCCGGACCTCGTCGACCAGATCGTCGCGGGTGGATGGGACTACGTGGGCGACGACGGTGTGCCCGATGACGTGCTTGGTCACGGCACGCACGTGGCTGGAATCGTCGTCGCCGAGGCGAACAACGGGGTGCTCGGCAGCGGGACGGCGCCCGGGTGCCGCATCCTCCCGATGCGGGTGTTGGACGCCACCGGCAACGGAAACACATTCGACGTCAGCGAAGCGATCTACGACGCCACTGATCTGGGCGTCGACGTGATCAACATGAGCCTCGGTAGCAGCTCGCAGGACGACTACGTCAGTCTCGCGGTGGCTTACGCGCTCGCACACGATGTGGTCGTGGTCGCTGCGGCGGGGAACTGCAATCCTACCCGGTTGTCCAACGTCGAGTACCCTGCGCGCGAGCCGGGCGTGATCGCGGTAGGCGCGATCCAGAACACCACCCCGTACACCATCGCATCCTTCTCACAAGACGGTGCCGATCTCGATGTCGTCGCCCCCGGCGTGTACATCTATTCGACCGTTATGGGGACGGTGGGCCAGTACTGGCAAGGAACCTCGATGGCCACACCGTTCGTGGCGGGTACCGCCGCGCTCATGCGTTCCGCGGATCCCACGGCCACGCAGGCGGAGATCGCCGCCGCGCTGACCGCCACGGCGACCGATCTGGGGACAGCGGGCCGCGATAACACCTACGGCTACGGGCTCATACAGGCCGATGATGCGATCGAGTACGTCGACGGTATCCCGTTCACCACCCTCACCACCGACGTAAGCCCCGCTGCGTCAGGCTGGTACTTGACGGCGCCGCACATCACCCTCACGCCGGACGAGCCCGCTACCACCTACTACGCATGGGACGGCGGGGGCGAGTCGGTCTACGGCACGCCACTTACTGCTGCCGAGGGCGAGCACACCCTGAGCTACCGCTCCGTGGATGCCGAGAGTAATGCTGAGGTTGCCAGGAGCCAGCTGTTCAAGGTCGACACGGCGGACCCGACGGTCCCTGCCGGCCTCACGGCCACGGCCACCTCTTCAAGTGCGGTCAGCCTGTCATGGAGCGCCGCCACCGACGCCACGAGTGGGGTGGCACGGTATCGGGTGTATCGCAACGGGACGTGGATCGCTTCCCCGACCTCCCTGACCTACTCGGCCACCGGCCTGGCGCCGGAAACCACCTACAGCTTCACTGTCTCGGCCGTGGACGTCGCGGGCAACGAGTCGGCCTCGAGTTCGGCGGAGAACGCCACCACGCTCAAGGCCGTCCCAGCGATCACCACAACGAGTCTCGCCGCCGGTCTCAAGGGTCGGCCCTATGCGGTCACGCTGGCAGCGACCGGCGGGACGCCGATCACCTGGACCGTCTCGGCCGGGAGCCTCCCCGCCGACCTCGCGCTCTCTCCGACGGGAGTCATCAGCGGAACGCCGAGCGAGTCCGGGAGCTTCACGTTCACGGCGAAGGCCGAGAACACGGGCGGGTCGGATACGCAAGTCCTGACGCTCGTAGTCGCGCGCGTCGCGGCGCCGGTCTATCGCTTCTACAACGTCACGAACGGCACGCACTTCTTCACCGACTCGGCCGCCGAGGCAGACATGGTGGCCGCGACCTGGTCGAACGTCTTCCGCTACGAGGGCGTGGCGTACGCGACCGATCCCGCCAACAACACGCAACCGCTGTACCGCTTCTACAACCGCGCGAGCGGGAGCCACTTCTACACCGCGTCGCTCGCCGAGGCCAACACCATCCTTGCGCGCTGGTCCAACGTCTACACGCTCGACGGTCAGACGTACGCGGTGAATCCGGTCCCCGTGGCGGGCAGTGTGCCCGTGTATCGCTTCTACAACCTGCGCAACGGGAGCCACTTCTACACGGCCTCCGAAGAGGAGCGAAATCTCGTGATCGCGCAGTGGTCGGCGACGTATCAGTACGAGGGCCCGGCGTTCTGGCTGGGGCAGTAGGCGTTCAGTCGGCCCATTGGCCTTGCTGCTTCGGTGAGGCCAGGGTTGTCCGCGAGGCTCGCGGGTATGTACCACTTGCGATGTCACCTCGGCCGAGGAGGAACCGATGGCAGGCAAGATCTTCTACCGCGAGCGCCGTGAGGTGGGCGAAGGGGACCAGATCCCCCGATTCAACCTGGTTGCGGTCGCAGGCACCGATCTCAAGATCCATGTGACCCATATGCGGAAGGCGGAGCTGGAGCAGATCGCCGCCGCCGTCGGTGCGGAACTGGTCGAGCTCGCCGTGCCGGACAGGGGCCACAAGGTCCAGGTGGGCGACATGCCCGAGAATCCGGAGTAGTTGAGATCCAGCGACGCGATCCATGGAGGTAACCCATGCCGCTCATGCGCGAGCGTGACAGCAAGCGCCTGCACATCAAGAGCATCCTCATGGGTGAGAGTCTCGTAAGCGAGAGATTCCTCGATTCGCTCGAGGTCGCGCCGCAGCGGCGGCTCTTCCCCGACGTGAATGTCATCAAGATCGGCGGCCAGTCGATCTGCGACCGCGGCAAGAGGGCGCTTCCCGGTATCGTCGAGGAGATCGTCGCCAACAAGGACACGCACAAGATGCTGCTCCTGACGGGCGGCGGCACCCGCAGCAGGCACATCTACGCGATCGGGCTGGAGCTCGGGATGCCCACGGGCATCATCGCTGCATTCGGCAGCTCGGTGTCACGGCAGAATGCACTGCTGCTTGCGACACTGCTGTCGGATCACGGTGGGATCGAGATCGATCAAGACGCGATCATGAAGCTGCCCAACTACTTCGCGCAGGGCGGGATCCCGGTGACGCAGGGGATGCCGCCGTACGACTTCTTCGCGATACCGCCCGAGAAGGGCCGGATCCCCATCCACCGAACCGACGTGGGCACGATCCTCATGGCCGATCTCATCGGGGCGCGCAGCTGCATCTTCGTGAAGGACGAACGCGGTCTGTTCACCAACGACCCGAAGAAGGACCCGGACGCCGAGTTCATCCCCAGCATCACCGTGTCGGAACTCCTCGAGCGCAAGCTCGACGATCTCATCCTCGAACGGCCATGTCTCGAGATCCTGCAGAACAGCCAGGTGCTCGACCAGGTGCAGATCGTGAACGGGCTGGAGCGCGGGAACCTGACTGCAGCACTGGCCGGTGAGCCGGTGGGCACGATCATCACCAAGGGCTGAGGCCAGCGCTCGCGGTCGTCGGGGCCGATGCATGGCCGAGGGCCTGCCGAACCCCTACCAGTCGTCTCCGCCGTGACCGGTGCCTCCGCCGGTGCCCCCACCCGTGCCGCTGCCGGCGTCACGCTGCTTGCCGATGGCCGTCCAGGCGTTCGGTCCGAGCGTCGTGACCGGAGCGACGGGCCGGCCTCCCCAGAGGCGCGGTCGCAGCCAGTCCTGCGTGTCGAGCGTGTCGGTCGGCTTGGGAACCATCACGTTCCGGTCCACCGCCACCACGGTGATCCCTGCGGCCTCGACTTCACCCACCGTGGTGATGGCACTGAAGCCGCGCAGCGGGACCTGGTAGTCCACGAACCGTCCGGTCCAGCCGCCTGCGGTCAGCCCGACCCCGGCGGTGGCACCGATGATGCCGTCATTCGTGCCCCCGTGGCCGGAAAGGTGTACACCCGCCGCCTCGGCGGCAGCACGCGCGTCGTCCTGTGTGACGACCTCGATCGCCGCCCGGTTGCCGAACGCGATCAGCGGCGCAAAGTCCGCGGTCTCGGGAGCGACGCAGAGTCCCGGATCGCTGCCGTCCATGAAGTGCTCGGCGATGTGTGCCGCTCCGAGCTCGGCAAGGCCGGGCAGGAATGACGCGTCCGGTACGTCGATGACCGCGCAGCCTGAGCTGTTGTGCGACGTGTACGGCACATCGGGGTGGACGAGCAGCTGCTGGCGCACCACGCCCCACGTGATGCAGCCGCTGGGCAGCCGCTCGGTGAACCAGCGCACCAGCTTTCCGGTGCCACGATCGGCGCCCAGCACGTCGGTGTCGTCGAAGCAGACGTAGACTCTCACTCGGCAGATCCTCCCTCGGGTACCCAGATGACGCTGCCGTCGTCCAGGCGGAAGACGGTGCCGATAGCATACCCCCGACCCTCGTCGAGTTCGTCGGTCGTCTGCAGGCGCTCGATCACGCCCTCCTGCTTGGTGATGATCTCCATGTCGGTCGTGCCGGGGTCCTTCACGATCGTGACGTCCTCGCCCGAGATGAGTTCCTGGAGTCCGAATGCGGAGAGGGAGACGATCAGGAACCCTACACCGATCAGGATGGCGACGTCGAACAGATTGCCCAGGGACTCCATCGGATCGCCGCCCCGGTCGGGCAGGAGCCGCCGCCGGCGGCGCTGGATCGGGCCGCGGCCTTCACGCGCGTGAGTATGCGGCTCGAGCATCTCACACCTCCAGCAGGTCCAGAACGTACTCGATATCGCTCACGTCCTGCGTGTACAGCCGGTCGCGAATCGCGGATACCGCGTAGGCAACACCGCCGATGAGCAGGCCGACGACTGTGGTGGAGAATGCGATGACCAGGTTGTCTGAGAGCGTTTGCACGTCGCCCTGAGCGAGGCCGACGAGTGCCGGAGAGATCGGGATGAGGGTGCCCATCAGGCCGAGCATCGGGCCGATCCGGATGAGCATGCGCGTGCGCTCGAGACGGCGCGCGGCTTCCAACTCCACGTCGTTGAGGAGCTTCAGGAACTCGGTGCGGCTAGTCGTGTCAGCGGAGAGCAGGCTGACGAAGCGCCGGCCGTAGCGACCGTGCGCGAGCGCCGTGCCGAGATGGCCGAGCGCATCTTCCGTCTTACCGTCGGCCAACGCATCGCGCGCGCTCTGCCCGGAGGTTCTGATCGTGCCGAGGGAGCGCTTACGTACGCGGCCGAGCGCCTCGACGGTGAAGCGACCCGCTTCGAAGATGACGATCAGAAGAGCGATCACCTCGGCGATCAGCACCGGGTAGAGCAGGGCCGTCGCTACCTCGTAGATGACGGCGTCAGGGTGGGTGAGGTAGTAGCCGAGGGTGTCGATCAAGGCGAGGTGCCTCCTTCGAAGGGTCAGGCGGTCTGAGAACGGAGGAACAGGAGTGCGAGCAGGCGCTGTAGCGGCACTGAGAGTATGCCTGCCGTGTAGATCGTGCCGAGTGCGAGCAGTCCGCCCAGGTTCGGAGCGGGAGAACCGCCCCCGCCGAGGTTGCCGAGGCCCCCGACGTCGGGGCCGACCGAGATGCTGACGGAGTCCATCGCCCACCCGCGTTGAACCGAGAGCGGCCCGGCGACGACGCTCGCGCCGCCGGAGACCCCGCCGGTGGTGTAGCCGCCGCCGCCCGTCATGGTGCCGCCGGTGCCGATGCCGGTGCCGGTCGTGGTGCTCCTGCCGGACTTCGTGCCCGACCTGCTGCCGGACCCGCTCCCCGTGCCCGACCCGCCCGCGCTTTCCGGGGCGGGCTCGTAGCCGATGTTCACACCGAGAAGGCGCGGGGTCTTGTCCCGGCGCGTCGTGGACATCGTGATGCGGTAGCGGATCAGCGTGCCGTAGGTTCCGCCCGGGAGGGTGCTGCCGCCGAGGGTCTGCCACGCACCGCCGTCGACCGAGTACTCGACGATCGCGGAGGTGTTCTCCGGCACATCAAGTTCGACCGACATGTTCGTGAACTGTTTCCGGACGCCGGGCAGGCCGCAGTCGAGTTGCCCGGACTCTGCGGTTCCGCTCAGCGCGTATCCCAGCTCGATGATGCGGTTGTTTGCCTCATCAGCGATGAGGATCGACCCGTTGGTACCCGGCAGCGCGCGTCGTGGAGTGTTGAGCCCGCTGTCGTCGAGACCGAGCAGGCTCACGCCCGAGAACGCCCAGAGCACTTCGCCGGCGCTGTTCACGCGCACTGCCCGACCCACGAGACTGTCGGGGCTTCGCTCCTCCGCGATCAGTGTCGTACCGTCATCGAGCCGGTAGGCCGAGACCGGTTGTCGCAGCACCGGGACTCCGAGCTGCCAGACGGTGCTCCCGGTGGCGTCGACCTCGACCACGAAGTCCGAGGCCGCGATGAGTGTGTTGCCGTTCGAGAGCCGCTGCGCGGTCTTCGGCCAGCACGACCCGCCCGGCGCGTACGACCAGACGGTGCTCTCGGATGTGTAGCCGTCGTTCAGCTCTCCCGCGCGGTAGTCCGAGGTGCGCACCTCCAGGACGAGGCCGCTCTGGTTGTCGCAGATGAGCGTGTTGCCGTTCGGCAGGCGCGAGGCTGAGAAGGGGTCCTGCACGTAGCCCGGGTAGCCGGGGACGAGCGTGGCGCTGGCCTCGCGGGAGACGTCCGAGCCTCCGTAGCGCCAGACGATCGTACCCGCCGGCGTGACCTCGAAGACCTCGTCTGCTCGTCGGCTCACGATGAGGGTGTTGCCGCTCGAGAGGCGCGCCGCGTGCCAGGGGAAGAACGAGGCGTCACCGCGATACTCCCAGGCGATCGTGCCTTGCGGCGTCACCTCTTCGACGACGCCCATATACCCTCTGGCGATGAGCGTGTTTCCGTTCGGCAGGCGCTCCACTGACCGGGGCTCGTTCGTGGCGTACTGCCAGATGATCGTCCACGGGAGTTCGAGCCACGCGCCGCTGCCCTTGACCAGCGTTCCCGAGGCGGCAACGTCGCCGGTCGCCGACCACGTTCCCGCCGAGGCGGGCGCAGGCCAGGCGAACACGACGAGCAGCAGCAGTGCGGCTACGATGCGCCTCATGCCGGCCGTCCGTTGTCCGCGCTGAGGCTCTCGATGGCAGGCACGCGGAGCCGACGCAGCAGCCTCAGGATGAGCGCGCCGAGCCATCCCCCTATCGCACCGAACACGATGTGGCTGATTGCGGCGAGGCTCAGCCCGACGGCCAGGTAGCCGGCTGGAATGCCGAGCAGCAGGCTCACGATCAGACTCGCCGTGAGCTTGGCGGCATTCCCAACAGCGCCTACCAGCGTGGCCATGACCGCGGAGTCCAGTCGCTCGCGGCTGATGGCTGCGCCCAGGTCCATCACCACACCGGGTGCGAAGTACTTCACCCATACCAGCAGTCCCTCCCGGCCGCCCACGATGAGCACCGCGAGAAGGCCCGAGACCAGGCCGAGCAGCGTCCCGGCTCCACGTCGGCGCACGAGGCCGCGCCCGATGACGAGGTACGCCATCCAGAAGATTCCCGAGTGGCCCGGCAGCCGCAAGGGAAGGTTGAGCACGATCTTGGTTCCCACGAGCAACGCCGCGATGAGCGCGAGCACCACGAGCTCCCGCGTTGTGAGCCATCGTCGACGTGGCGCGCTCACTCGACCACGATCTCCGTGACATCGCGGACACGGTCTTCCCATGCGATGTCGGGCCCGACCACTTTGACCGTCCCGCGGTTGGCGATGTCGAGGAGCACCTCGTCGGTCACTTCGGCGCGGGTCAGCACGATGCTGCCATCGTCGCGGATCCCCATTCCTCCGATGTGCACGCGCTCGAAGTCGGTCACCCCGGCGGCCTCCAGAACCGCGAGCAGGGTGGGGCCTTCCTCGATCTTGCCGAGGACCTCGATAGTGGCCATGTCGAAGTCACGTATGTCGTCCATGGTGAACTGCTCGAGGACCTCACCATCGCGGATCACGACCACCACGTACTCGGCATCGGACCCTGATGGCCCGGAGGACATCAGGGTCTCGATGCCGATCGCTGCCCCCACGAGCAGAACGAGCACTGCAGCAAGAATGACGGCTGCCTTCCACTGCTTCGCGGGAGCTCTGTTCAGTTCCTCGTGCAAGAGCCTACTGTCCGATCCAGAACGCCGGACCCTCGAAGTGGTACACGTTAGGCCACGTGGCGATCACCATGTCCGCCTCTTCGGCAGACGACGTATAGAAGTGAGAGCCATTCGTCACGTTATAGAAGCGATAGACCGGCGTGCTGTTCGGCACGGGCGCCGGGTTCACCGAATACACTTGGCCATCGAGGGTGAAGATGTGCGGCCACGTTGCGATGATGGTGTTCGCCTCATCGAGCGATGCGGTATAGAAGTGACTCTTGCTCACCGTGTTGTAGAAGCGGTAGAGCGGCTGCGTGTTGTTCGCCGGGTTCATTCCGTACGCGATGCCCTCGTAGCGGAAGACGTTGGGCCACGTCGCGATCACCATGTCCGCCTCTTCGGCAGACGATGTGAAGAAGTGCGTGTTGTTGGTGAAGTTGTAGAAGCGGTACACCGGAGCCAACACGACCGGCGGCGCGGCCGGGGCGGTCACCGTGACGGTGTTCGACCGCGGGCTGATGTTGGTCGCAACGTCCTCGACGCGGACCTCGTAGGCGTACTCGACATCGTTCGTGAAGGTCGTGTCACTGTACGAGGTGGCCGCACCGTCCACCATTGCGATGCACTGCGACACCGGGGTGTAGGGCACCGGGTCAACGCTGGTGGGAACCTCCCAGCGGTAGATACGGTAACCGTCGACACCGGAGCCGCCTGAATCGTCAGTTGCAGCCGTCCAGGTTAGGTCGATGGACTGTCCATCGACCGCGACGGCGAGGTCATCGACGGCGTCCGGCGGCACGCTCTCGGTGGCGCCGAGGGCCACATCGGCGTCTGCCACAGTCGTGGTGAAGTCGTCGTAGCGGAGCACCCTGTGGACGTACACGTCGAAGAGGGTCGAGAGCGGGGCTGAGAGACGGTAGTCGCCCAGATTCGTGCTCGTCGGGCCGTAGTTCTCGTCGTTGACGATACCGTTGGAGTCATCGTCAACGACATTCTCCTGTGCCTCCCAGAGAGCGTACAGGACCGAGAGTGCGCCGCTGCTCGGGTCACCGTTGGTGGTGGACGCATCGGACGCACGGATGGCGGCGCGCTTACCGTCAAGCGTGTCATTGTCCACACCGTTGTGGACCCACGATCCCTGGGTCTTCGTGTCGAGCACGGTCACCTGCGGTACGACTGTCGGGTTGTAGGTCGTGCCGTCGCCGGTGGCAGAAAGTGCCACGTGGATGTAGCGGGTTCCGGAGGCTGTTTCGTCACCGAACTTGGCGTAGACCCACGTGTTGCCGATCGAGCCGTCGGCTGAGACGCTCACGGTCGGGCAGTCGAACCAGTCGTCACGTTCCTGCTCCCAATGGTTCGCGACCGGGTCGTAGGTGAACCCGCGATGCAAGCTGGTGTCCCAGGTGGTTCGGGAGTTGGTGTTTGCGACGCGGATCTTCACGTAGTACGTGCCCTCCGGAAGACCGCTTCCTGCGGCTGCGGCGAACCGCACGCCGAACGGCGTGTGGTCGTTCAGTATGTACGTCGGCGACTCAACATAGCTCGGGGTGTAGTTGGCCGCGGCACCATACGCGGGAACCACGCTGAGCCCGCTCAAGATCATGATGGCCACGAGCAACACAGCCGCTGCCCGCGTCCTCCTGCCCACGTCTCGTCCCATGCCTTTCTCCCTCCTGTCTCGCGGCGCGCACGCCGCGCAAACCCCTAGGCGCAGAGCGCCTCTTCCCCTGTGTGCGACGCGTCGTAGCCGGCGAGCGCTCCAAGCGATCGCTTGAGCCGACGCGATGACAGGCTCTCGAGCAGCACGTTCACGGACTCCTCATCGAGCCGGTCACGGCGGATGACGAGGTCGTAGCGCTCCATGAACAGCGGCCTGAAGTGCAGGCCGAACCGCTCGGCCGATGCTCGCAGGCCGATACCCGCATCGGCCTCGCCTGCGGCGATGGCGGCGGCCACCGCCGTGTGTGTGCCGAAGGAGGTGTCGTACCC
Source organism: Coriobacteriia bacterium (assembly GCA_030652115.1). NCBI lineage: Bacteria > Bacillati > Actinomycetota > Coriobacteriia > Coriobacteriia bacterium. The sequence continues at coordinate 23,962 of JAUSBK010000003.1, forward strand.
GGCGATCGCCTCGGCGGCGATGCCCTCGCGGCGCAGTCGTCCGTCGAGCCACACGCGCGTGCCCGAGCCGGCGTTGCGGTTGGCAAGACGGGCGCCACCCCCGGCGAGGTCGGCAAGCGCCTGCAATCCGCGCGGGTTGCCCGGCGCCGTTATGAGTCCCTGCTCGCGGTACGCAAGGGTGACTGCCGTGACCGGGATATCCGGGAACAGATGGCGCAAGAACGGTGTGTTGTACTCCTCGAGCTGATCGTCGAACAGATGGCATCCGGCCACGTCGCACAGGCCCTGCCGGAGCGCGATGAGCCCGTCGAGGCTCCCGATCGGAACGCTCACGAGACCCACATGTGCGCGTTCGACGTCGCTACCGAGCAGCTCGAGGCCCAGATCGTGGCTCCCCAGCGCAACGAGCGTGTGCGGCTCAGCGGACTCCGGCGTCACCAGAAGATGCGCCTCGAACGCCCCGAACGTGGCGGCGTAGTACTTCTCGGTGTAGTTGCGGACTGTCCGCTCTTCGACGAGCTCCACCAGCCGTGCCGCGAGCAGTACCTGCACGTGATGGCGCACCCAGGCAGGATGCTTGTCGATCCGTTCGCCGATCTGGGTCAGTGTCGCCGGGCGCGTCATGAGCATGCGCAGGATGCCGAGGCGACGCGGATCCGCGATCGCCGCAAGCTGCTCGTGCCGGTCGAGAGCTTGGACCTGGGTCATGGAGGCCACCTTAAGGTAGTCCTTAGAGTAGTCCCCAGAATAGACAGTCGGCGTGCGCGCGACAAGCCGAGGCGCTTTGAGTCCTCCGATGGCGGAGCCGCAGACCCACGGAGCGCGCCGGTGCCTGCATGCGCTCTGCCTGCTAGAATGTGCTTCGTTGCGCGACCGCAGGCCGCAGCAGCGATCGGGCGATTAACTCAGCGGGAGAGTGCCTCCCTTACAAGGAGGAAGTCGGGGGTTCAAATCCCTCATCGCCCACCAACTACGATCGAGCCCCGCCATCCTCACGTCCGGATGACGGGGCTCGTGTGTGTCGGGCTTCGCGTCGCTACTGGCCGGCCTGCTCCTGTACGAAGCGCGCGGCAGCCTGGGCACCGCTCACGTGGCACACCGCGCAGTACTTGGGGTCGTGGCAGTCGAAGCAGGCCTGCGCTCCGCCGGACTCCACCGCGTCGAAGTGCTGCTCGATCCACGGCCGTTCCGGCGTGCCCTGCGGGTGATGGCAGGCGTTGCAGAAGTTCGTGCCCGCCGCCTCGGCCTCGCTCCGTGCGTGGCAGTTCGCGCACGCTTCGGGGTTGGCGCGTCCAGCATCGCCATGGTCGGTCACGAACTCGGCCGGGTGTGGGATCTCAAGGCCGTGGCAGTCGGTGCAGAACTGCTTCGCGTGGCACGTGAAGCAGGTGTTCACCGACTGCTCGTAGCCCATGTCGAGCGTCTCGTTCTCCTCGATCTCGTGCAAGCCCTCGGCCCACACCACCGCTCCGGCGACCCGCGAGGCTTCATCGGAGGCCGCCGCGGCGTGACCGCCGCTCTCGCCGTACTCCGCATACCACCCGACCGCATCGTGGCTCGGTGGCACGAGGTCGAAGTCCGCCGGATGGCATGCGGCGCACGTGCCGGGAGCGAGCGCACCCGCCTCCAGGCTGTGGCAGCGGAAGCACGCGTCCATGCCCATCCAGTTCTCGTGCTTGCGGTCGCCCTCGAGCACGTACTCGATGTCCTCTTCGGGATGCGCGACCCGGTTGTGGCACGACACGCAGGTCACGCCTTCGGCGGCATGCACCTCATGGTCCATGATGATGCCTGCCGAGGGGTTCACCACGCGGTTCTCCATCGTGTGGCACTGCGTGCACTGCTCCTCGGGCATCGCGAAGGAGACCGAATGGTTCTCGTTCATCGGCAGATGGAACGTGCCGAGGATCGTGGGGATCAGATCGGGCGCGACCTCGATCTTCATCAGGATGAAGGTGAGCGGGCTTCCGTTCACCGGCTCGTGGCACGCGATGCATGAGACCTTCACGTGTGTGCCTGCGTTGTACGTGAGCGTGTTGTCGTAGTGCACCACGTGGCACGCTTCGGTGCAGAACCACTGGGTTGAGGTGCCCACGACGCTTGCCCCGGTGAGTATCGCCAGCGCGATGAGCGCGACTCCGGTCCAGACCATCGCCCGGGGCCGCTTCGCGGAATCCGTGAACAGCGCCTTGAGCCTGGAGACCATCTGAGACACCGCCTTGCGAGTCGTCGGACACCATCAGTGTAGCGAATCGGGCGGCCGGCTCTGCAGGGATGGTGCGAGCGGGGTCGTATTGAGTGTGAGGCCTCCAACTTGCGAAGGGTCGCCCGCATGCTGGCGCTTGCACTCGGTCTCATCAGTTTCGTCGGCATCGTCCTCCTCACGGCGGCGTGGGACCGGATCGGCCTCGGTCTCCTCTTCTCGTCGAGCGTCGACGGAGTGGCCGACGCGCGCCTTGCCGAGTCGGCGCTGGGCATCCCGCCGCTGTATGTGGTCGCCTGCGCGGTGGCCGGGGCGGGCACCATCATCGGGCTGGCGGACTGCGGGACGGCGGCGCGATGGGGGGCCGGGGTCCTGGTCGCATCATTCCTGCTGTTGACCCTCTGGGACATGCGACGGCGGCGCGGAACGCTGGCGGTCTACATCCGGCTTCGTCGTGCTGAGATCGGTTTCGAGCCGCGGGGCGACGTCATCGAGGTCCCCAAGCTCGTGTTCCTCGTGATGAACCAACCCACACCGCTCGTTTGGCTGCTCACCGCGGCGGTGCTCGCGGCACTGGGGGCGGCGCTCTTCCCGGTCGAATCCTGGGCGGGGATGCTGCCGCTCATCGTATTGTCGGCGGCGCTGGTATGGCTGTGGCTGCGCAATCGCCGCAGTCCCTGGGAGCCGCTCGCGCGGCGGCTCCGGTGGCTGAGCCTGCGCAGCGGCGAGCGCCTCGTCGAGTTGCTTCAGCATGCGCTCGATCTCGATCCCGAGGTGACGCTGCTCCGGGCGGCGGCGGACGCAGCGGTCGCGCGCTTCATGGCGAAGGACCACTAGCCGCAGCGAAGTGCGGGCCTTGTGAACGTGACGCCATTCACAAGCTTTCCTCAGGCTTACTCGGGCTTCCTTATTCACGCAGGGACTTCGTGCATGGCAGCGAATACTGCACTCACAAACCCCGGTAACATTGCACGAATGGGAGCCGTTCCGATGATCAGACGCGCCGTGAACGATGAGACCCTGGGAAGACGCTTGCACGAGGTGAATCGCCAGCGTGCGGTGGACCGCGCGATCGAGCGTCTGCGGCATGGCCTGAAGGCCGATTGGCACTACCTCACCCTCGACGACATCGGCAACCTGCGCTGGCTGTTCGGCGAGTTGTGGGCCACGCGCGATCGCGAGGAGTGGGAGGGCCTGCACTTCAGCAAGCTCGACCTCGATCGGGCACGACACCTGGTGAGCGTGGGCGACCGGCTGCGCCGCCATGGCACGAACCGGATGAACGCGCTCGAAAGCGCGGTCGAGATCATCACCACGCCATCACCGGTCGCGTCCATGATCGCCTCGGACCTGACCTTCGCGAGGTCCTAACCCGAGCACAAAACCGGCTGTTCTACTGCCCGGCCCGTCGCTGGTCTGCCGCCGGCGGCGGGCCGGCGTGCGCTCGCGCTATCTCTCTGCAGGTTGCGCATCCGCAGCTGATGCGACCCGCACGACCGGCAGCGACTCTGCCTCGATGTACACGCGGGTGCATTCGGGGTAGGCGTCCAGGAGGTCGGCCTCGATGCGACGGATGGATTCGTGCATCTCCTCGGCGGTGATTCCCGACTTGAATGCCACACCTAGGTTCACGAGCAGCTCGTAGGGCCCCATGTACATCGTGAGGATGTCGCCGGCCCGGTCCACTGCCGGATCGGACTCCACGCGACGCTTGATGTCAGCGAGCGTCTTGGCGTCCACGCCCTCGCCGAGCAGTAGGCCTTTAGTCTCGAACGCCAGGACGAAGGCGACCGACATCAGCAGGAGACCGATCGCGATGGACGCCGCACCGTCGAGGTACGGATTCTTGAGGAGGTGGCCGAAGAAGACGCCGAGGAACGCGAAGACCAGGCCGAGCATCGCAGCGCTGTCCTCGAGCACGACCGTGTACAGGCTCGGGTCCTTCGACTCTTTGATGAACTGCCACGAACTGCGCGTGCCTTTGGCCTTCCAGAACTGCCTGATAGCCACCGAGAACGACCAGCCTTCCACGAGCAGCGCGATGCCGAGGACGATGTAGTTGACGGTGGGGTCCGAGTGAACGGCTGCGGGAGCGACATGGCGGATGTGCGACACACCCTCGTACAGCGACATGCCGCCGCCGATACCGAAGATGGAGACCGAGACCACGAGCGTCCAGAAATAGAGCGCCTTGCCGTGCCCGAAGGGATGACCCTCGTCGGCAGGGATCTTCGCCCGCTTCATGCCGAGCAGCAGGAGGCCGCCGTTACCGGTGTCCACGAGCGAGTGGATACCCTCGGAGATCATCGCCGAGGACCCCGTGATGGCGGCCGCCACGAACTTGATGATCGCGATGATCAGGTTGGCGAACACCGCCGCGATGACTGCACCCTTGGACTCTCCGTGGCCTGCCATGCGTGTCCTCTCGTTCGCGAAAGTCTGGCGTGCGAGCGATCCTGCCGAGCGCGACTACCGTCGCCAGGGGTGTGTACAGTTCGACCATGATACCGCTCGGCCAGTCGGCGCGCGTGACGTACGATGGCAGTGACGATGTCGTCGCTCTCGGGCAGGCAGGTACCTACCATGTACGCGTTCCGCATAGTGTGCGTCCTCGCAGCCACATGCCTCCTCACGGCTTGTGGCCCCGAGCCCGGGCCGACGGTGTCCCTCAATGGCGTCACCATCGACGTGATAGTGGCCGACGATGCCGAGGAACTCTCGCGCGGCTTGCAGGGCTACGATCCGCTCGACGAGGGCGAGGGCATGCTCTTCGTGTTCGACGACGTGGCCCCCCGCACCTTCGCGATGAAGGAGGTCTCGTTCCCCATCGACGTGCTGTTCGTCGCCGAGGACGGAACGGTGAGCGCGATAGAGCCGCTCGATCCGGGCGACATGCGTCTGGTGACGAGCCCGTCGCCGAGTCCCTACGCCGTGGAGCTACCGCAGGGATGGGCGGCGGAGAACGGCATCGTGATCGGCGACCGCTTCGATTACCGCCCGTAGCCAGCTACAGCTGCACGTGCGGGTGTGCGCGGAAGATGCGCTTCGGGGGGCGTAGACGCATCGAGGAGACGGAGCAGACCGCCGGGCGCTGGAGCCAGACGATGCCGTGCCGGCGCGCGCGCAGGATGAGGCGTCTTGGCTGTGACAGGGGTGAGAAAGGCACCTGGCCGGTGGCGGTTCCGCTGAGCCGGCGGGCCGGGCGGGGATATCGCAACATAGTGTGCCCCATCGGAACGCACTATACAGCATCCGGTGGGATTACGTCACTCCAGAGAGTCAGGCCGCGCGCCGAGGTGCAGCCCGCATGCTTCGTGTGCCTTACGCTCCGCTTCCTCGAGGGGTCCGATCTCGACATCCACGCCCAGAGCGTGGACCCTGTCGGCGGTCGTGAGTGCGGCAGTGACCGCGTTGCATGCCGTGATCGCCACCTGGCTCGGAGAGGGCTGGAACAGCGGTTCGGCCGTCCCGTCGGGGTGGATGTGCACGTACATTCCGCTTGACGACGTATTGCCGTGCGCCCTGTCCGACAGGATCGGATACACGTAGCCGAGGTACTCGAGCAGGCCGGGGACGACGGTGTCGGCGCGTTCGGCCATGGCGTTGAAGCTGAGCCGAGTCCACCGCTCGTAGCGTGGCTTGTCCACGCGCTCCGGGGCCTCTTCACCGGCGAATGCCGCCACGAGTTCGCCGAAGCTCGGCAGGCGCCGATTCTCGAAGCTGAGCCACTTGTGCGAGAGCGTTTCCGGCTCGGTGGAGATGTAGCTCACGGTGACCATGTCCTCCACCATTGCGCGCAGGATCGTCTGCGCCTCGGGTGCCCAGCCGGCCTCGCACAGCGTGATCACGGCGGCGAGATTGCGCGTGCACCGGATGAGGAAGAGCGAGCCGAGGAAGGCCGGAGCCGAATTGTCGAGGGAGAGGCCTGCCTCGAGCGGCGCACGCAGCGAACCGAGTGCGGCCTGCGCCTCGGCGAGCACCGTCGCGCGAGTGCTCTCGTCGTGGGGTGAGATGGTGCGCCTCCTTGTCGGGCGTGAACGTTGGAGCCATGATACCCTCAACTGCCGTCCGGCAGCCCCCTGTGCGAGGAGCTACACCCCGTGCCAGTCCCGCCCTCCGTCACCGTTCGTGACGTCGATCTGCCCGGTACGCGTCTGCGCTACGCCGAGTGCGGCGACGGCCCGCCGATGATCATCGTCCCGGCGACCGTGTCGCTCATCGATGACTGGACGCCGATGATCCAGTTCGTCGGTCAGCACTACCACACCTACTTCTTCGAGATGCCCGGCCACGGTGGCAGCACACCGCTCGAGGAGGGGTATTCGAGCGCACGCCTGGCACGCGTGATCGGCGATCTTGCCGACCACGTGGGAGCCGAGCGGTTCGCGCTTCTCGGATTCTCGTTCGGCGGCATCCTTGCGCTGCGTGCGCTTCAAGGGCTCGGAGAGCGCGTGATCAAAGTGGGGCTGCTATCGCCGTGCGTGAGCAACCGCGCGCTCACGCGCCCGCCTCTCGCTCGCGCGTTGGTCTCGGTGGTCACGGGCGTCTTTGAGCACCGGCTGCCGCGCGCCGCGCTCGCCCGGATGCTCGGCAACGACAAGGCCGTGGGGCTCCTGATCTGGTTCATGTGTGACGTCGGCGGTTTCGAGACGCCCACCGACCTGCGCGAGCGGCTCATGTCGTATTCGGCGTCTACGATCCAGGTGCTCGCCGCGCAGGTGCGGGAGATCCTCACCGTGACCGAAGAGGACCTTGCGGGTCCGTACGCGCAGCCGTGCTTCTTCGGCATGTCGGAGTTCGACCCGCTGCTTGAGTACCATCGCACCGAGGAGTTCGTGCGGGCGAACTTCAGCGACCTGGTGGCGGAGCGTTTCGACTGGCCGTACCATGCGCCGCCTGTGCCGCTCACCTTTGAAGACTACGTGCGCGACTACACGCCTCTGCTGGAAGGCGACAGCGCTCGCGTGTCGGGCGCAGCAGCCACGGGTATCTAACGCTTGTCGGCGCTCTGGCGCCGCACCGCAACGAAAGGAACGACACATGAAGCGATTCGCACTCGTTGCCCTGATGCTCGTGGTGCTCGCGCTGGCCGCGGCGTGCGGCTCTTCCGAGGAGCCGGCCGTCGAGGTGGAGCCCACGCCTGGCGAGGCCACCGGTCTCGACGGGGCCACGATCCTGCAAGAGAAGTGCACGGGATGTCACGATCTCGAGCGCGTGAATGCCGAGGATCTCGACGCAGTCGGCTGGGCGGCCGTGATCGACGACATGATCGCGCGCGGGGCCGACGTCAGCGAGGACGAGGCTGCGGCCCTCGCCGAGTACCTGTCACTGCAGTAGGCCGAAGGGCAGGCACACGTGGGACGGGTGCGGGTGGGCACCTGCTCGTGGGCGGATCGGACCATGATCGAAGCATGGTATCCGTCCGACGTCACCACGCCCGCATCCCGGCTGCGTTACTATGCCGAGCGCTTCGACACCGTCGAAGCGGACGCTCCTTTCTACGCGATCCCCGATCGTCGCGTGGTCGAGAACTGGGCGAAGCGCACACCTCCGGGATTCACCTTCCACGTGAAGGCCTTCGGCATGATGACGCAGCATTCGGTCGACGAGCGAGCGCTCCATCCCGAGCTGCGCGAGTATCCGCATGCGGTGGAGCGCGGTCGTGTGAAGCGGCCGTCTCAGGAGATGGTCGACATCGCGTTCGACCTGTTCCTCGAGTCGCTCGAGCCGCTCGAGGAAGCGGGCAAGCTCGGCGGCATCCTGATGCAGTTCCCGCCCTTCTTCACCGCCCTCGACGAGGCGCTCCACGACGAGAATCTGGCGTACATCGATTACGCGCGCGGCAAGCTCGGCAAGCGGCGCATGCTCGTGGAGTTCCGGCACCCGTCGTGGGTGGATGAGGCTCACGCACGCGAGACGCTCGCGTTCCTCGCCGACCGCGACATCACCTACGTGGCGGTCGACGCGCCGCAGTTCCCCACGCGCACGACGATGCCGCCGCTTGTGGCCTCCACCAGCAAGATCGGATACGTGCGGCTTCACGGGCGCAACCGTGATACCTACTTCGCGCGCAACGTCTCCGCGGCCGACCGGTTCGACTACCTCTACAGCCACGACGAGCTCGAGGAGTGGGCGCCGAAGGTCCGGGAACTTGCCGAGGGGAATGACGTCACCTACGTGATGTTCAACAACTGCAAGTACGACTACGCGCCGCGCAACGCGCGCGAGCTTGCCGAGATCCTCGGACCGGAGCTGGTCGCGCCGTGGGAGGGCGCGACAGCGGGACAGCTGGGGCTCGGGCTGTAGGTGCGCTTCGCACAGCGCCGCTGCCCGGCCAGCTGCCAGAGCACTAGTGCGCACCCCTTAGTGTGTGTATGCTTCGCGTAGTCGCATAAACCGCGCTTACGACGTCAGCAGGGGAACGATGACTCGCCGCGCACTCGCAATCGCCGCACTGCTTGCGTGCGGACTGGTTCTGCTTCTCGCGTCGCCGGCCTTCGGCTACGACGAGCCGGCCAACATGACCGAACAGCACCAGGGTTCGGTTCTCACCAACTGTATGCCGTGCCACCGGCCTGGGCCGAGCGGCCTGATCTGCACGATGTGCCACCTACCGCACATGGGCATGGACCTCGATCCAGTGGCAGGCAAAGGGCCGCATGGCCTCTACACCGCGACCACCGATCGATGCGAGGCCTGCCACGCGGTGCATGACGCTGGCGGCGCGGACCTGCTTCCTGCCGCCACGGTGTCCGCGTCCTGCGGCACGTGCCACGACGGCACCGGAGGCAGGGGCGTGTACGGCGCCATCGAGGCGCGCACCGGCATCGACCCGAGTACGGACGGCGGCATGCACGCCATCGATGTCACCGACGTCGTGCCCGGCGGGGATGCGACGACCGGGGGCTCGGCCACCGTCGCGTTTGGAGGCCCGGGCGCCACGCTATCATGCGATGACTGCCACAGCCCACACGACAACAACACGGTGGCGGCGTTCACGCCCGAGCGCTGGCGCACCACGTACACGCTCACCCTCGCGAAGCCCACCGCCACATCGCACCTGCTGAAGCAGCGGCCCGGCGTCTCGACGGTGGACGTGGCCGAGTACGGCTCGGACTGGTGCCTCGCGTGTCACGCGGGTCGGTCATCCGGTGGCGCGGTTCACAACCATCCGGTGGATAGCGGCATCGGGGCCAACGTCTACGATCGCGTCGCGCGTCTCGATAGCGACGATCCCACCACGGCCACGGTCGTCGGCACCCTCGCGCTCACCAATCGCGGCTACCTGATGCCGTATCCGCGCACCGCCGAACAGGGCACGCACGAGCCGATCTGCCAGCAGTGTCACGAGGACTCGCGGAGTGTGGGCACCCTCACCGACGACACGGGGGACGCGGAGCCATTCACGGTCACGGCGACCGACGGGCAGGTCGACACGGATAACCCGAGGTTCCAGAACTTCCCCCACGAGACGCTCAACGTGAACATGCTCGTGGAGACGTACGACGACCTCTGTATGAACTGTCACCCGACTGCGCAGCTGCCGTAGGGCTACCGGGCAAGCGCCATGTAGTCGTTCCGTCCTGCACCAGTTCGGCGTCGAGCACCTCGAGGATACGGTCGGTCCGCGCCTCATGCGGAATGTCACGCGTTGCGCCAGGCGGCGTCCCATCCGTCGGCCAGTGCGTCGACAAGCAGGTGCGAGCGTGCGGATACGACCGCAGGATCTACCGTTCCCGGGTTCCCGAACATCCTGCCCGAGATGGCGAGAGATGTGAGCCCGTGGATGCCGACCCACATCGTGTCGGCGGCCACAGCGCTATCGACTCCCCGCCGATACGAACCCGACTCGATCCCCTGCTCGACGAGAGTCCTGCTACGGCGCCAGCTGGCTCGCCGCGCAAAGACGGCGTCTTCGGTGATATCGCCGAGGTAGCCCCACTCGAACATCAGGCGATACATGGCAGGGTTCGTGAGGCCCCATTCGAGATACGCGTGCGCGGCTTCGCGGAGCCGTTCGAGGGGAGCCGCTGCGCGCTGCGCGCGCTCCATGTGGTCCGCGAACCAGTCAAAGGCGCGGTTCACCGTGGCATCGAGCAGCTCCTCTTTGCTCTTGAAGTAGAGGTAGATCGTCGTGGGGCTGTAGCCGATACGGTCGGCCACCAGTCGCATGGTGAGGCCCTCGGGCCCGCGTTCTTCCACGAGGGAGGCAGTTGCGGCGACGATCTCGTTTCTCAGGCTTGGATTGGCGGGCCGCGCTGCCATCTGAGTTCCTTCCTCGGCGACGCCATGAACTTAACAGCGTTATCTTACGATGTCAACTCACATACGAGCGCGAAGTTTGGGTTGACACATTCGTATGAACACAATAACTTAACTATGGTCACTGAACGGAGTTAGGTCCGCAGCGGTACTCACGGAGGTCCAAATGAGAGTTCTACGCACTATCTTCAGGAGGAAGCTCAGGGCATTCCTCACGATCTTCGGGATCACCATCGGCGTACTCGCGCTCGTCGTGATGGGCTCGATCGCCGAGAAGCTGAGCTTGCTCGTCGACGGCGGCAGCACGTACTACGCCGACAAGGTCATCGTCAGCGGCATGAGCGGCATGGCCGGCTTCTCCACCGAGCCGCTCTCGACCGATCTGCTCGGGCAGATCGAGAAGGTGGACGGCGTAACGCGTACCTCGGGCTCAATCATGATGCTGCTCGAGGAGGACCCCTCAACCGTGAACCTGGGTATCCCGGCGAACATCAACGCGACGGACTTCCGCGAGATCGGTTACGAGACGTTCGATAGCGAGGTGGTCGAGGGCCGCGCGCTCGAGGCGGATGATCGTGGCAAATGCGTGGTGGGTTCTGACCTGGTCACCAAGCTCGATGCTGAGGTGGGCGAGACAATCGAGGTGCGTGGCAAGGAGTTCGAGGTCGTTGGCATCCTCGGCAAGACGCTCACCGCTCCGGACAAGGCCGTTCAGATCTCGCTCAAAGACGCGCAGTACCTGCTGGTGGGGACACTCCCGGCTGCCATCCGTGATAGCGCCGAGGCCGACACACTCATCACCTCGATCACGGTCTTCCTCGAGCCGGGTGAGGACCCGAACGAGGCGGCCGCACGCATCGAGGACCGCATAGATGGCGTCAAAGCGATGGGGCCGAGGGGCTTCGAGGAGTCGGTGACTGAGCCCTTGAAGATCTTCAACCAGATCATCTATGCCATCGCGGTCGTCTCGCTGCTTGTCGGCGGCCTGTCGGTCATCAACACCATGACGATGTCGGTTTCGGAACGTACCCGCGAGATTGGCGTGCGCAAGGCCATCGGCGCATCGGACGGCGCCATCATGCGGCAGTTTGTCGCCGAATCCGCTGTGATGGGGCTCATCGGCGGGCTGCTAGGGCTCGGCCTCGGCGCAATGATCGCCGCCGCCGGTAACCAAGCGGGCGCGGCCTCGGCCACCGAGCTGTTTCTCGTCACGCCGCGGCTAGCCGTCGGTTCTGTCGCCTTCGCGCTTGTGCTTGGTGTCCTCTCCGGTCTCTATCCGGCATGGCACGCCGCGCGTCTCGACCCCGTCACCGCGCTCCGTTACGAGTAGCCGGTTCACTTCACCGAAAGGACTCACCATGGCATCAATCGTACGTGCGACAGGGCTCACCAAGCGCTACCGGCTCGGCAAGAACAACTTCGTTGACGCGCTGCGCGGCGCCACTTTGGAGATCGAAGAGGGGGAGATGGCGGCTATCGTGGGTCCCTCAGGCTCGGGCAAGTCCACGCTCATGCATATCGCGGGCTGTCTCGACGTCCCCGACTCAGGCGAGGTGTGGCTCAAAGGGGAGCGCGTTGACGGGCTTCGCGGTCGTGCACTCACGCGCTTGCGCTCCCACGAGATCGGCTTCATCTTCCAGGGTTTCAACCTGATTCCTACGATGAGCGCGCTTGAGAACGTTGCTCTCGCGGCCGAGTACGCGGGGTCGTCGCGCGCCGAGGCAGCGCGCAAGGCCGCCACGCTGCTCGACCTCCTCGGGCTCGCCGACCGCATGAAGCACGTCCCAACAGAACTGTCCGGCGGTCAGCAGCAGCGGGTGGCGATCGCACGGGCGCTCGTGAACGCTCCGGCGATCGTGATGGGCGACGAGCCCACCGGTGACCTGGACACTGCCACGTCTACGGAGATCGTAGACGTGATGCGCGAGATCAACCGGAACCGCGGAACGACGTTCGTGATCGTCACGCACAACCCGGAAGTCGCCGATGCGTGCGACCGCACGATCCGCATGCGGGACGGCATGGTGGAGGGCCAGCGCGTCGCCAATGCAGTCTAGTAGGGAAGAGGTGTCTGCGATGACTGAGCTCGATCAGTCTGATCCCATCGTCTCCGACGATAACGTACGTGCAGCACAGGTCGTCGAGCGTCGTTCGGCTGCGCCGGGCATGGGAGCGCTCATCGGCATCGGCGCGGGACTCGGGATGACCTTGGGCATCATCCTCGGCGACATGATCCTCGGCATGCTGTGTGGCGCCGGCGTCGGCACGGTGGCTGGCGCGATCGTCGAGGGGCAGCGGAGGCGGTAGACTACCGCGCCTCGCCCGTGTAATCGTTCCGAACGTCTTGCACCAGTTCGCCGTCGAGCACCTCGAGGATGCGGTCGGTCTGCTGCGCCACGGCACGGTCGTGCGTGACGATCAGGAATGTGGTTCCGAGCTCCGCGTTGATCCTACGGAAGAGCTCGTAGACCGCGGCTGTGTTCGCGGTATCCAGATTGCCGGTGGGTTCGTCGGCGAGAATCAGACGCGGCCGGTTCATCAGCGCGCGCCCGATCGCCACGCGCTGTTTCTGCCCGCCCGAGAGCTGGTTCGCGTTCTTCTGCTCGAGCCCCTCAAGGCCGAGGAGTGCAAGCGTCTCGAGTGCGCGCGACTTCTCCTCGACGGTGATCTTCGTTCCGGCGATCTGCGCGGGCATCGTGAGGTTCTCCCATACGCTGAACTCCGGCAGCAGGTAGTGGAACTGGAAGACGAAGCCGAGCGAGGTGTTGCGCAACTGCGCGCGGCCCTTCCGTCCGAGTGCCGTGGTGTTCTCGCCGCCGAAGAGCACAGAACCGGAACTCGGCGTATCGAGCAGGCCGATCAGGTTGAGTAGCGTGGATTTGCCCGAGCCCGACTGGCCCACGATCGATGCGAATTCGCCTTCGGCAACCGAGAAGCTCACGCCCTTGAGCGCGCGCGTGGCGCCGTCACCCTCGCCGTAGGTCTTCTCGAGCGCGTCGGCAACGAGGAGATCAGCCATTCTGGATCACCTCGATCGGGTCGAGACGCGAGGTGGATCGCGCCGGGATGATCGAGGACAGCAGCGCCACGGTGATGCCGATCGCTGCGGAGATCGCGATGAAGGTCGGCTCGGGCCGGATCGAGAATGGCACCGGCGCGAGGCTGAACAGCGCGATGAGCGCGTAGCCGAGCCCGATGCCGCCGAGCGTCCCGCCTGCACCCAGCAGCGCCGCTTGCCACAAGAAGATGCGTCCGGCGGCCGCATCGCCCATGCCGATGGCCTTGAGGATGCCGATCTGTCGCGTCTTCTGCACCGCGCTGATCGCGAGCGTGGAGGCGATCCCGAGCGCGACCGCCACGAGCACGAAGACCTGGATCATCGCAGACGAGCCCGACTGCGCCGCAAGACCCGAGAGCAGCTCCTCGTTCTCCTCCTGCCAGTCGACCGCCTCGACCCCGAACGCGTCCGCGAGACGCGGTGCCACCTCGGAGGAAGCGAAAGGGTCGGTGAGCTGAATCTGAACAGCCGAACACTCGTTCTCGGTCATTCCAAGTGCATCTGCGGCTGATGCCGCATCCACGAACACGAAGCGCTCGTTGGCGGTGCCCTGGCCGAGGTCGAAGACGCCACTCACGGTGAAGGTGGCGACTGTGCCGCCGGGCAGCAGCATTTCGAACTCGTCACCTGCGCCCACTCCGTACTCCTCGGCAAAGCGCGTTCCCACGAGTGCGTCGCCCTCGTCGAGCCGATAGCTGCCCTCGGCTAGCTTGCCGGAGAGGCCGTAGATGGTATCGAGCTCGGCGGCGTCGCCGCCTGTGACGCTGAGTGGGACGCTCTCGCTCTCGTTGGCGTAGATAGCCGAGAGCGTTCGCACCGGTACCGCGGTTGAGATGAGATCCTCGCGGGTGGTAGCGTCGTCGGCGAAGTACGTCGAGATGGTCCCGCCATCCGATAGACGCAGCGTGATGTGCGGGCTTGAACCCACGGCGGCATCGAGCAGGTCGGCCTGCAGACTGGTGATGAGCGACCCCACGAAGATCTGTGTGGCGATGCCCACGGCGATGCCGGCGATGATGAGTGCCGACTGACCGGGCGAGCTCTTGAGGAAGCGGGCGGCGATCTTGAGGCTCAGCATCGCTCAGCCCACCTGCCCGGCAAGCGCGGGAATGACCGCGGGATCGAGCACCATCTCGTCCGGCCACCCGTCGTGCTCGCGTGCGAACGCCGCGCCGCCCACCCACACGCGCACCCCGGGGTGCGCAGCGCGCAGCTCCGCCACGTACGATTTCAGCGCGATGCGATGGAAGTGCGTGTACGCCGAAAGCACGACCGCGCGAGCACCCAGTGCGGACACTGCGGCGATGAGTTCCTCCACCGGGACGTTCCCGCCGAGGAGGTGGGCCGTCCAGCCGGCGAGCGTGAAGCGATCGGCGATCATGCGCAGGCCGAGGTCGTGATACTCCTCGGGCGGCGTTGCGAAGACGACCGACAGCCCGTTCGGCGCCGCGGCCTGCTCGGCGGCGAGCGGATGGCATGCCTCGACGATCGTGCGGACGACCGCAGTGGCGTAGTGCTCCTGCCACACCTCGGTCTCGCCCGACTGCCAGGAGCTGCCTATGGCGATGAGATGAGCGGCAAGGATGTCGTAGAGCTCCGGGAGGGTGACGCTTCCAGAGCGGACGGCATCGAGCGCGACCGTCACCGCTCCGGTCCGGTCGCGCGCAGCGATGCGCTCAGAGAGTGCGGCCTGCAGGGCTTCAGCGGTGCTCGACATCGTTCGGCTCCCTTCGGACGATTCAAGCATAGCGGTATCTCGCTCGGCCGTGTAAGCGGGTACGCAAGGGGCCGCCCCGGTTGAGGCGGCCCCATTCGACGCTCTCAGATGTGTGCTGCGGTGCGCGTCAGCCTTGCGGGACGTTTACTTGTTCACCGCTTCGATGAACAACAGCCTGAACTGCTCCATGGTCTTCTCGAGCTCGCCCATCTCATCATCCCGAACCACCACGATGGGAGCGTCGAACTTGCCGCCGATCACGCTCATGGTGTCGTGGACGATCTTCTTGAGGCGCTTGAAGAGTAGTCCATCCAGTACTACGAGGAGTCCGGCCGACATGACGAGTGCGAGCACCGCGACCATCACGAGCGCGCGGTTGCGATTGCCCGCCATGTCGGCGAAGAGCTGCTCCTGAACCGCTTCCTGGTCGATGGTCTCACTGGACGCCTGTTTGACCAGCTCGACGTTCTTGTTGTACGCCGCGTTCATCCCCGCCATGATCACAGCGCCGCCCAGCATGTTGACAATCACGACGAGCAAGATGATCCGTACCTTGATGGACTTCACGACGCGCTCCTTCCGGCTTGCTGGTAATCGAAGTTCGATCGCGCTGGCTCCCGGCGCGCCTACCGTGTTCATCGGCTGTTCGGCCCCAAGCTTGAGACATCGAGGCTCGACTGCCCGGCCTCCTGCGGCTGCCGACAAGTAGACAACGCCGGTCTCGCTCGCTAGAATCCGTTTGCTGTCCGCCGTGCGGACAACCCTCGCGGGGGTGTAGCTCAGTTTGGTTAGAGCGCCGGCCTGTCAAGCCGGAGGTCGCGGGTTCGAGCCCCGTCACTCCCGCCATAAGAAACGCAGGTAGGCGTGGTCATACGTGACCGCGCCTGCTTCCTTTCTCCGAACCAGAGCCGAGGGTGAGACGCTCTCGACGCGGCCCGATGCGCCGGTCGTCCCTCTCGGGCGACCACTCGTCGCGTTCGTACAGCGCCCTGCATCGCGCAGTGCGCGCGGCGGGTATCTTCCTGCTAACCGCGGCGGCGGTCATCAGGGGCATGTCGATCACTTGGGGGTGGCAGGATGTCGCAGTCCGCGGCGCTACTTGGTACGCACCGTTCACGGTCGCTTCGGTTGGCGCGCATCGTGCTCGGAGCGGCCGTTCTCATCCAGGGGCTGGTGTTCGCGCCTGCCACGCCGGCCGCGGCTGTGCCGCCGACAACGGCGGTGCCGAGTCCGAATCACGACACCACGATGTGGGTCACCGCGAACCCTGCGGCCGTAAGCAACACGGTCTACGCGGCGGAGTACGCGCCGACGACGGACGGGACGCTCTACCTCGGCGGTGACTTCACGTACGTCGGGCCGCCAACGGGCGGGCACGGCGTCATCAGCAACGATGGAACCGGGGACGGAATGGCCGACGGGACGATGGAGGGCGCGTACCCGTACGTCGATGGAAACGTGGTCGTCACTGTGGCCGTGGGCGACGGCTCGGGCGACTTCATCATCGGCGGGGCGTTCACCTCGGTGGGCGGCGTGGCACGCTCCAACCTTGCGCGCATCAACGCCGACGGTACGCTCGACACCGCCTGGACCACCGGCGCAAACGACACCGTGCGCACGCTCGCCGTGGACGGCAGCTACGTGTACGCGGGTGGCTCGTTCACTTCCATCGGCGGTCTTGCGTATCCGCGCCTGGCGAAGCTGGCCGTCTCCGATGGCACGGTGGTCGTTGGCTGGGCGCCGAGCCCCGACAACACGGTCCTCGCGATTGCGGTGACCGGAGAGACGGTGTACGTCGGAGGCACCTTCACCGCGATCGGTGGCGCACCGCGCAACAACCTCGCTGCCTTGGTGAAGACCGGGATCAGCGGTGGCACCGCGACATCATGGAACCCGAGCCCTAACGACTCGGTGCATGCGCTCGCCACGAACGGCACCTACCTCTATGCGGGCGGCCACTTCACCACGATCGCCTCGACCTCCCTCAGCAGAGTCGCGAAGTTCACGGTGTCGACCGGTGCGGTCGTGGCCAGCTGGAATCCGGTGGTGAGCGGTCTCGTCCGGACGATCGCGCTCAACCCGAGCACCACGGGTGGGACGAACCTCGTGCTCATCGGCGGGGACTTCGCCACCGTGGACGGAAACGTGAATGCCGACAACCTGACGGCGATCGTCGACGTCAACGGCGAGCTGTACGGCGGCTGGATCTCCAATCCGGCGGGCAACGTGTTCGCCATCACCGTTACGCCGGGCTCCGTGTACGTGGGTGGTGCCTTCTCGGCGATCAGCGGGCAGACCCACCAGAAGCGCATCGTGCGGTACTCCAACGATGGCAACTTCATCTACGACAACATCTGGAATCCGGTGCCGCTTGGAGGGTACGTCGCCAGCATCGCGGTCTCCGGAACGAATGTGTCGGTGGGCGGCGACATCTACTCCGTGGGCGCACATCGGCGCAACGGCATCGCCGCGCTGGACTCCACCGGCAAGCTGAAGTCGTGGTATCCCACGGGCGGCGCGAACGGTACCGTCATGGCCATCGAGGCCACGGGCAACGGCAAGCTCTACGTCGGCGGCGGCTTCACGACGATCGGCGGTGCAAGTCGCAACAACCTGGCCGAGCTTAACCCCAGCACCGCGGCTGTGATGTCGTTCAATCCGAGCGCAAACAATGCAGTACTCGATGTGGTCTCCGACGGCACGACCGTGTGGGTCTGCGGTGACTTCACACTAGTCGGCGGTCAGGCCCGTTTCCGGATTGCTGCCCTCGATTCAGCGGGCGTTGCCACAGCCTGGTACGCAGGCACTGGCGCGAACGATACCGTGAGCACGCTTCATCTCAGCGCCATGAACGACATGATCTACGTAGGCGGCGAGTTCACGGGCATCTTCAACGTCGCCCGAAACCATCTCGCGCGCATCCAGACGGCGAGTCCCGCCGTCGATGTTGGCTGGGATCCGAACATCACGGGTACGACCGTGGACGACATGATCGCTACCTCCACGCACCTGTACGTGGGCGGCAACTTCACTAGCGTGGGTGGCAGCGCGCGCAGCAATCTCGCTGCGGTGAGTCTCTCAACAGGCGTGGCCTCCTCGGCCTGGATCCCCGATCCGAACGGACGGGTTCTGGCGCTCGCCAGGTCCACTGCTGTCGACGCCATCTTCGTCGGCGGAGAGTTCACACAGGTCGGCGGACAGTCTCGCCCGTACGCGACCGCGCTCCGGCCAAGCGGCGACGCGACGATGCTCACGTCCTGGGTGCCGAGAACGAACGGTCCCATCCGGACGCTAGCGGCTAACGGCACCGGCGTGGTGATAGGCGAGGGGTGGACCGAGCTGAGAAGCGGCACGGCCGACCCGATGGACTGGCACGCCCCAGCCCGCTTCGCGTTCGACGACGTGGCCCCCTCGGGCACCATCTCGATCAACGGGGGAGCGGCGAGTACCACCGATCCGAACGTCACGGTGACGATCTCGATCGCCGATGACTCGCCGGTGGTCACGCAGAACTTCTCGTTCAACAACACGTCCTGGCTTCCGCCGCTCAACGCATCGCTGTCCGCGACCAAAGACCTCACGCTGCCGGCGGGAGACGGCACCAAGACCGTGTACGCGCGCTTCACCGACGAATCGGGCAACACGCGCACGGTGAGCGACACGATCTACCTGGGCACGCCACCACCGGTCGTTCTCGCTCCCGTCTACCGCTTCTACAACTTCACCAACAACACGCACTTCTTCACACCGTCGCTCGAAGAGGCCAACGGTGTGATCGCCAACTACCCGAAGGTCTTCCGCTACGAGGGCATCTGCTACTACACCAACCCGGCGAACAACACCCAGCCGCTCTATCGCTTCTACAATCGCAACAGCAGCAGCCACTTCTACACGGCATCCGCCGATGAGGCGGCGCACATCCTCGCCACCTGGCCCACCATCTTCCAGCTCGACGGGCAGACGTACGCGGTGAACCCGGGGGCCGTCCCAAACTCGGTACCGGTCTACCGGTTCTTCAACAAGACCAACGGCAGCCACTTCTACACCGCTTCGGCCGAAGAGGCAGACATGGTGATCGCCACCTGGCCCACCATCTACAACTTCGAGGGTCCGGCGTTCTGGCTCGGGCAGTAGCGAAGCGATCCTGAGCGATTCGGACAGGGCCCGCCGGCTTCCGCCGGCGGGCCCTCGTCGTGCCCGCACCCCGGAAACCGTTCGTCGGATACCGAACTTCGGACGTCCTCCTGCGCCGCCCCTTGGCACTGCACGTGCTGCCCCTGATTCATCGCTCTTCGGCCACAAGGTCGGGGTTCCTGAGGGCATGGAGGATCGGGATGAGTCGTTTGCGTAGTGTCCTGTCGCCGCTCGCACTGGTGCTGGTGACCGTGCTGGCCGCCGGATCGTTCGTGCTGATCGGCAGCGAGAAGGCCGAGGCGTGTAGCGCTGTGTTCCGCTTCTACAACGCGGATGCAGGCACGCACTTCTACACGACGTCCGACGAAGAGGCGAACAAGATCATCGCGTCGTACGCCGACGTGTACACCTACGAGGGCATCGCCTACTCGGCGAACGTGGCCACCAACTTCGATCCGCTCTACCGCTTCTACAACAAGGCGAATGGCAGCCACTTCTATACCGCCTCGGCATCGGAGAAGGCGGCCGTCGAGGCCACCTGGCCGGGCGTGTACACCTACGAGGGGGTCGGCTTCAACATCTCTACCACCGAGGTGGCGGGCGGCACGACCGTCTACCGCTTCTACAACAAGGCCAACAGCAGTCACTTCTACACCTCCTCCATCGAGGAGCGGGATGCCGTGCAGGCTCGCTGGTCCGCCACGTACGCCTACGAGGGCGTTGCCTTCTATGTAGCGCCCTAGAGATCTGTGCGTCGATGCGGGGTGTCGGGTCCGTCGGCTGAAGCCGGCGGACCCGATCCGCTTCAGGAGCCGTGTTGCGACGGTTCGGGTAGAATACCGGTTACGAAGCGTGTCGCGGCCTGTGTGGCCGCACGCCTCGGCGGCTCCTTCGGTGTGAGCGGCCGGCGGCCCGAGCAAAGCAGACGAACCGGACGGTTGCGGGCCGTCCATTGCCACCGGAGCGGTGGAGAGGAAGCGATATGGCAGCGGACGAGACCACGAGCGGGACACAGCACACGCGCGAAACGTCCGAGCAGACGCTCGAGCGCTGGAGCACGATGGCGCGTGACAGCAGCATCGTCGATACGGAGCTTTACACCCGGTACGACGTGAAGCGCGGTCTTCGGCATGTGTCCGGCAAGGGCGTTCTCGCGGGACTTACGCAAATCGGCGATGTGGTCGGCTCCGCGCCCGACGGGGACCAGTACGTCCCCATCCCTGGCGAGCTCGTGTACCGCGGCATCGAGATCAACGAGCTCGTCAACGGCTTCCTGAGCGAGGGTCGCCTCGGCTTCGAGGAGACCGCCTACCTGGTGCTCTTCGGCGAACTGCCGAACGTGCGGGAGCTGCGGCTGTTCGAGGGCCAGCTCGCGTCGTACCGTGTCCTGCCGAGGCACTTCGTGCACGACGCCATCCTGCGCATGCCGAGCCGCGACGTGATGAACGCGATGGCGCGCGGCGTTCTCGCGCTGTACACGCGCGACGAGAACCCCGACGACACGTCGATCCCCGGTGTTCTCCGCCAGAGTCTGCAGATCATCGCGCTCGCTCCGCTGCTGGCGGTCTACGCCTACCAGGCGTACGCCGACCAGTACCTGCGCGACAGCCTCGTCATCCACCGGCCTGAACCGGACCTCGGCACCGCCGAGAACATCCTGCACATGCTGCGCGCGAACAGCCGGTATACCGCGCTCGAAGCGCGCGTGCTCGATCTGGCGCTCGTGCTGCATGCCGAGCACGGTGGCGGAAACAACTCATCGTTCACGGCGCACGTGGTCTCTTCCACCGGCACCGATACCTACGCGACGATCGCCGCGTCGCTCGGCTCGCTCAAGGGCCCGCGACACGGCGGTGCGAACATCAAGATGGTGCGGATGTTCGACGACATCAGGGAGAACGTCGACGACTGGGACGACGACGAGGAGATCGGGGCCTACCTTCTGCGCGTGCTGAACAAGGAAGCATTCGATCGCTCCGGCCTCATCTACGGCATGGGCCATCCGGTCTACTCGGTCTCCGATCCGCGCACGATCATCCTGCGCGACTATGCGCGCGATCTCGCGGCTGCCAAGGGTCTTGCCGAGGAGTATGCGTTGCTCACGAAAGTCGAGGAACTCGCGCCCTCGGCGATCGCCAAGCAGCGCACCGTCTACAAAGGCGTGAGCGCGAACGTGGACTTCTACTCCGGCTACATCTACCGGATGCTCGACATCCCCGAGGAGCTCTACACGCCGCTCTTCGCGTGCTCGCGCGTGGTGGGCTGGTGCGCGCACCGCATCGAGGAGCTCGCGAACAACGGCAAGATAATCCGCCCGGCGTACAAGAGCGTTGCCGACCGCCGCGAATACGTGAACTTCGAGGAACGGTAGCGGCCGGCTGCGGCCGGCGAGTCGCCATGGCGACGCTCTTCGTGGATGCCGATGCCTGTCCGGTCACGCGCGAGGCTATCGCGACGGGCCGAAGCCACGGCATGCGCGTGGTGATCGTGGCGAACAGCACGCAGAACCTCGAGCGTTACGCTTCGCGTAGCGGAGTCGAAGCGATCCAGGTAAGCAGCGGCCACGATGCCGCCGACTTCGCGGTGATCGAGCGTCTTGAGTCCGGCGACGTGGTCGTGACGCAGGACATCGGGCTGGCCGCGATGGTCCTTGGCCGTGGCGCGGGCGCAATCTCGCCGCGGGGGCGCATCTTCTACCTTGCCACTATCGACGCTGAGCTCGCGGTGAGACACGCCGAGGCTAAGCTGCGGCGTCAGGGCGGCAGACACGGTGGGCCGTCCAAATTCACCGAGGAGGACCGCGAGCACTTCGTCGAGCAGCTCGAGCGGCTGCTCAGGCAGATGGGCGCTCAGGCGAGCCAGTAGCCGCTCAGCAGTGCGGCGCCGATTACAGCGCCGATGGAGAGCACCGCGGCCGCCTGACGGGTGGGCACCCGGTCCACGATGACCGAAACCATGCGCACCGCCACGTCGGTGAGCCATGCCCCGCCGACCACGGCGAAGACGACAGGCTCCCGGGTGACCAGACACGCCACGCCGAGCGCGATGAACATCCCCCCGAACACGGAGCGGATCTCGGATGTTCCGAGCGGGGAGTCGGCCGTGACGCCGATCGCCGCGAGCGATGATGGCCGGATGAGCGCGCCCAGCCCGAACAGCGTCATGATTCCGGCGGCGATCAGGGCGGGGACGACCTGCCAGTCCATTCCGACTCCTTTGGCGGGAGGACGTGCGTTCGAGTGGGTACGTACCCGGATACACGCCATGGTCGCGCAGTTGACATACACTGCCAGCCCGCTATTGTAACGATTGTTACGAATTCGGGCGCGAGGACGAGAACTCGCGCTCGTTCCGGCTCTAAGGGAAGGGGTGTTCCATGCGACTCGAAGGTAAGGTAGCGGTCATCACCGGTGCGGGTTCCGGCATGGGCCGCGCGATGGCGAATCTCTTCGCCGCCGAGGGCGCCAAGATCGTGGCCGCCGAGTGGAACGAGGCGACCCTCGCCGAGGTCGTGGATGAGGTCAAGGCCGCCGGCGGCGAGATCGTTGGCGTTCAGGGCAACGTCGCCGATCAGGCGGACTGCGAGAAGATCATCGACGAGGCCGTCTCTGCCTTCGGCAAGGTAGACGTCCTGTGCAACAACGCCGGCGTCATGGATCTGAACCAGGGCGCCGCCGAGATGGACAACGCGATTTGGGATCGGGTGCTCGGCATCAACCTGAACGGCCCGATGTATCTCACGCGCAAGGCCATCCCGGTCATGAAGGACGCGGGTGGCGGTTCGATCATCAACACCGCGTCGGTGGCGGGTGTTGGTGGCGGCGCAGCGGGATGCGCCTACACCGTCTCGAAGCACGGTGTCATCGGTCTCACGAGGAACACCGCGTTCCGCTACGCGCAGGAGGGTGTGCGCTGCAACGCGATCGTGGCGGGAGCCGTGGAGACCAACATCATGCAGAGCGTCGATCCGACCAAGATGGATCCGGCGGCCAGTGCGCGCTGCCAGACATGGTATGCAGCGATTCCCGGGCAGCTCAAGGCCCTGGACATCGCGAACCTCGCGCTCTTCCTTGCCTCCGATGAGTCCAAGCTGATCAACGGCGCAGCGATCCCGGCGGACGCAGGCTGGACCGCCGCGTAGCACCGCACGCGACCGAGCGAGACCAAGAAGGGCCGCCCGCGGGCGGCCCTTCTTGCGTGCCGGGCGTGTATCGTCACACCGACAGCTGACGCTCGAGTTCGTCGATCAGTTCGAACCGCTCCTCGCCTGAGAGCGCTTCGAGGTACGCCTGGACCTCTTCGCATGGGGCGTCCGAGGCGAGTCCCAGCGTCTGCTTGATAGCCCGGTCGAGCCGGTGCCGGTTGCCGGCATCGTTCTCAAGATCGAGCACCCTGAACATCCATCCCATGTGGCGCAGGTAGCACGTCATCGCGCAAACCCCCCGGCGCTAGGTCCAACCTCGCTCTTCGTACAGTTCGTACCCCTTGGCGAGCGCCTGCTTCATCTGCGTTCGAATCTCAGGTGTCAGCTGCCTGATGTAGAAGCACGATTTCCCCTTGAGCGTGGCGAGCAGCTCGGGGCCGAAGAAGTCGGCGGCAGCCTGTGGATCGGCGTAGATCGGCATGTAGTAGAAGCCCACGTAGCTCTTCTGGATGATGAGACCCGCGAAGAAGATCTCGTGCCGCTCGCGGCCGTCGATGACCACGTCCCGCTCCGACCACAGATCGTAGTAGTCGGGTTCGTCGCGACGAACAGTGAAGTGGGCGGCGTACGGCTCAAGGAGCGCGCGTAGCTCGCCGAAGAGAGGCAGCAGGTCCGGGTTCTTCACGGTCACGTGCGTTCCCTTCGGCCGCATCGTCCTGGGCACTGTGTACCCCTTCGGCGGTACGACGCGCGCCCTTGCGGCTGGCCGGTGCAGCCACTAGGCTCATGCTGAAGGTCGCGTCACACCGAGGGGGAGCGCATGGACACGAACACCGGCTACCCGCAGCCGCCACAGCCGCCCGTACCGCCGACACCGCCTCCGGGCTACGCACCGGCACCGGAGCCGCAGGCGCCGTATGGCAACCAGCCCGCACAGGCGGGATACGCGCCGGAGGCCGTCGCACCGCCGAAGAAGAAGCGCAAGGGGTGCCTCATCGCGGCGATCATCGCCGTGGTGCTGCTGCTCGGCTGTATCGGCACGGTACTCGTGGTGGCGGCCGTCACCACGAACGACGATGCCGTCGCCTACAGCGAGGCCGACTTCGACAGTGCGATCAACAAGGTCGGTCTGGTGTGGCCGGAGCTTCCGGCAGACGCCGATCCGGCCGCCTACGAGCGTGTCTACACCGGGCAGAAAGCGGTCGACGTCACGCTCACCGAAGCCGAGCTCTCAGCGCTCATGTCCTTCCACCACGACTCGTCGTACTGGCCGATCAAGAGCATGGACGTCGAGCTTGCCGGCGGTAACACGGCGAGAGCATCGATGGTTGTGTCGTATGCCGGACGCGACTGGCCGGTGGAGGTCTCGGGCAGCGGGGAGGCGGCCGGCGGCGGGCTCAACCTGAACCTGAACTCGGCGAAGGTGATGGGCATGGACATCCCCGCCGAGTACCTCCCAATGGGCTCGGACATACTCGAGAACATCATCAACCCGCGCCTGTTGAGGGCCGGTATCACCATCGACATGCTCGTGAGCACCGAGGACGGCGCGCACTTCGTGGGCACGACGTGGGAGAGCGCCGAATACGTGGCTAGGTAGCGATGTCCACTTGTCTGCAACCGCGGGGAGCACGCACGCATGAACAAGCGCTTCATCATCCCGGGTGTCAGCGCGCGGACGCCGCTTGCCGAAGCGGCGCCGGCGCTGTTGCTCGCCAAGGCCGAGCCGCTCTTCGCGCTTGAGGAAGCGGCGCGCAGCGGCGCGGACGCCGACGCTGTCCACGACATGCGGGTGGCGTCGCGGCGCCTGCGCGAGGCGATGCGGCTGCTCGAGCCGCTGTATCCGCGTCGCGAGTTCAGGGCGTGGTACAGGCGAGTCCGCCGCATCACGCGCGCGCTCGGTCCGGTGCGCGACTCGGACGTGTTCATCGAGGACTTCGCGAAGCTCGGCAGCCGGGTGGGCGGCGAGGGTAAGCGCGCGGTGGCGTTCATGATCGGCTACCGGTTCGGCCGGCGCGAACACGAGCTCGCAGCGCTGAATGCCGAGCTGGGGCATCTGGATCTGGAGGGCGGTCGCCGGTCGCTCGAGGCCCTCGCATTCCATCTCGCGGATCCTCGCCGGGCGAGCGTGCCGTTTGCGGCGTTCGCGTACGGCGCCATCGCCGAGCGCGCGGCCACCGTCTTCGGCGCTCAGCCGGCCGCCCTGAGCGAAGCAAGCGTGACGCAGCAACACGAGCTGCGCATCCACTACAAGCGCCTGCGGTATGCGGCGGAGGCGTTCGCGCCCTGCTACGACGACGCATTCGATGCCGTGCATGCCACGCTCACCGCGTTCCAGGACACCCTCGGCGACATGCACGACATGCACGTCTTCCTCGAGTTGCTGCGCTCACCCGAGATCGCGCAGGACGCCCGGCAGGCGGGGGTGCCGGCCGGCGCGCTGGTCGAGCTGGAGAGCGTGATCGAAGCGCAGGCGCATGCTGGCTTCGAGCGGTTCGCAGCGCTTGCGGCGGAGCATCCGGGTGAGACGCTGCTGCCCCGGCTGCTGCTGCCGCTCACGCGCGCTCCGGAGCCGGAGCAGGCTGTGGTGGCCGCCGAAGAGGCCGACGGCTGGGAGGAAGCGGGCGTGGTCTCGCCGGTGATCGTTGGCGACGAGCCGTGGTCCGAGGGGTGGGACGAAGGGGAGTCGGTGGTTGAGCCGCTGCCGATCGTCGAGCCAGGCGGCGAGCCGGGCGCCTAGATGCGCTTGTGTCGCCCGAGCAGGCGATCGAGCGCGGTCAGCGCCTTCAACTGCTCCACCCGCGTGCGCTGCGCCTCGAGTTCGGTTGCCAGCTTTTCGGCGCGCTGACGCTCCACCTCGAGCGCCTTCTGCTGCTCCTGGGCGACACCGCGCGCCCAGGCCACCTGGGCCATGAGGTTGGTGCGGTCCGACTCGAGCTGGCTGATGCGCGCGAGCGAGGTCTCCGGCGCGGCGGCATCCGGTGTCGCCTCGGGCGCAACCTTCGGCTCCTTCACCTGACGCTTTTTGCTCTCTGGCGCCCTCTTGAGCGAGACGAGTTTGGCGGGCGTCGCCCGCGAGCCCTTCTTCGACTTCTTGCCGCGCTTCGCCACGTCGCCGCTCCTTCGGATCCGCCGTCCAGCCGAGTGTACCGCATGC
This sequence comes from Coriobacteriia bacterium, assembly GCA_030652115.1. Lineage (NCBI taxonomy): Bacteria > Bacillati > Actinomycetota > Coriobacteriia > Coriobacteriia bacterium. The sequence continues at coordinate 50,637 of JAUSBK010000003.1, forward strand.
GGATGGTCGCTTCGCGACCAGCGTGTAGACTGAAGTCCGATGGCAGAACGCGACCCCCGGAGCGTCATGGAGATCGAACGGAAGTACCTGGTATCCGATGCGCCCGCCGGGGTTGCGACCGGGCCGTGGACGTCGCTTCGGCAGGGCTACCTCGCTTCGGGACCGGGGGGCGAGGTGCGCGTGCGGAACGCGGGCGGAGCGCTCACGCTCACCGCGAAGAGCGGCGCCGGACTGGTACGCGAGGAGCGTGAGATCTCCATCACGCAGGCGCAGTTCGACGATCTGTGGCCGCTCACGGAAGGCCGACGCATCGAGAAGCGCCGTGCGGTCCTGCCGGCGGGCGAGCTTGGCTACGAGCTCGACGTCTTCGAGGGCACGCTCGCGGGTCTCGTGATCGCCGAGGTGGAGTTCGCGTCGCTCGAGCAGGCCCAGGCGTTCGTCGCGCCCTCCTGGTTCGGCCGCGAGGTGACCGACGATCCGCGCTACACCAACGCCTCGCTCGCGCTCGCCGGCGTCCCGGCGGTACAAAGCGGCGACATCCAGTGAGGATCGCCGCCATCGACATAGGCTCGAACTCGATCCGGACCACCGTGGTCGAGGTCCCGGTGGGCGGTCCGCGCGTGGTGCTCGACGAGGAGCGCGCGTTCGCACGGCTCGGTGCGGGGCTCGCCGAGACGGGGCGGCTGTCGGAGCACGCGATGGACGAGAGCGTACACGCGCTCGACATGATGCTTCGCATCGCGCGCGAGTTCGAAGTCACGCACGTCCGCGCGATCGCCACCGAAGCGGTGCGTTCGGCAAGCAACGGCGCTGCGTTCGTGGAGCGCCTGCACGATGAGCTCGGACTGGACGTGGAGGTCATCAGCGGCGAACAGGAAGGTCGTCTCGCGCTGCTTTCCGCGGTCGAGAGCCTGGCGCTCACGGGCAGCATCGCGATCATCGACATCGGCGGCGGTTCGGTGGAGCTCGTGCGCGCATCCGGCCGCGACGTGGAGCGGATCGTCTCGCTGCCGCTGGGCGCGGTGGTGCTCTCGGAGCGCTTCCGCACCGCCGACCCAATGTCCAAGCACAAGTACCGCGACCTCGGCAGGCACGTTCGGACGACGCTCGCCGGGGCGCTGCCCGCAGGCGAGGAGCCGCCGGCCGCCTTCGTGGGTTCGGGCGGAACCGTCACCACGCTGGCGGCCATCGTCGCCGCCGACCGCAGCCCCGGGCTCGTGAGCATGCACGGCTTCGAGATCGGCCGCGCGGAACTCAAGTCGCTGCGCGAGCGGCTGGCTCGCACCACCGCCAAGGAGCGCGCAGCGATCAAGGGGATGTCGGACGGGCGCGTGGACCTCATCGTGGCGGGAGCGGTCGTGCTTGACGAGGCGATGCGCGCGCTCGGCTGCGCGAGCGTGATCGCAAATGCTCGCGGCATGCGGGAGGGCATCATCATCGACACCGTGGAACGCGAGCGCGGTCCTGCGCCCGAAGTGGACCGCATGCGCTCCGCGCGCGACTTCGGCCGACAGTGCCGACACGACGTTCAGCACGCCGAGCAGGTGTGCCGCCTCTCCCTTGCCCTGTTCGATGCGCTGCGCTCACCGCTCGCCCTCGACCCGGAGGACCGGCCGCTCCTCGAGGCTGCGGCGCTGCTGCACGATGTGGGCTACCACGTCTCCTACGAGCAGCATCACAAGCATAGCTACCACCTGATCACACACGCGACGCTTCCGGGTTTCAGCGCGGCCGAGCGTCGCCTCATCGCGGCGATCGCCCGTTATCACGCCGGGTCGCTACCGAAGGCGAAGCATGAGGCGCTTGACTCGCTCGGCGAGGCCGAGCGGGGCACGGTCTCGCGACTGGCTGCGCTCCTCAAGATCGCCGACGGGCTCGACCGCTCCCACGGCCGAAGGGTGGACGGCATCGTCGCCGAGGTGAGCGAGGGTTGGGTGCGGCTGACGGTGACCGGGCGGCCTCCGCTCGACATCGAAGTGCAGGCCGCCGCGCGGAAGGCCGCTCTGTTCGAGCTCGTGTGGGGGATGCCGGTCGAGATCGCCGGGGGCGGAGCGTGACGCCCTAACGCGGATCGAAGTGGCCGCAGGGCTTCTCGTCGGCGGAGCGCTTCTTGTCGCGGCGCTTGCAGTAGCCGCCTTTCTTGCGGGCATCGAAGTTGCGGCAGCTGCCGCAGGTAGCGTGCGCGCTTTTCGCAGAGTCCTTCTTCTTGCCCACGCTGGCTCCCGTCGCGTCGCCGCCTGCCATACGCTGACGCTAGCGCACCCGGCGCCTCACGCCAATGACCAGTAAGTCACACGGCACACATCCCGCCCGTGCCGCTACACTGAAGGCACGAGGCTCGCACGTGAGCGAGCGGGGAGGGGATGGCGCCGAATGGTTGTGCGTAAGGCGGTCAAGCTGACGTCTCCGGAGCTCTATCTGAACCGGGAGACAGCGCTTCTTGAGTTCCAGGATCGCGTGCTTGCGGAAGCCAACGATCCGCGCAACCCGCTTCTCGAGCGTGCCAAGTACCTCGCCATCTTCAGCTCCAACCTCTCTGAGTTCTACATGGTCCGCGTGGCCGGTCTCAAGCAGCAGATCGCGGCCGGCGTGGGAGGACTCTCCGACGACGGACTCACGGCGGCCGAGCAGCTGGTGCTCGTGCGCGAGCGTATCCCGCTCATGCTCGGCGCAGCGCGCGAGAGCTTCAACCGGCTCAAGGGCGAGCTGGCCGCCACAGGGATCAGGCTGCTCGACTACGCCGATCTCGGTGACGCCGAGCGCGCTATCGCAGACGAGTACTTCGCCTCTGAGGTGTTCCCGGTGCTCACACCGCTGGCGTTCGACCCCGGCCGTCCGTTCCCGCACATCTCGAACCTGAGCATGAACATTGCGATCGTAGTCACCGGCCCCGACGGCGAAGAGCGTTTCGCGCGCGTGAAGGTGCCCAAAGCGCTGCCGCGGCTCGTCCCGCTTGTGGCGCCGGGCGCAGAGTCAGGGCGAGAGCATACGTTCGTCTGGCTCGACCAGCTGGTGATGGCCCACGCGGGCGCGCTGTTCCCCGGCTACGAGGTGGTCGCCGCGCATCCGTTCCGCATCACGCGTGACGCGGAGATGGTCATCCAGGAGCTCGAGGCCGACGACTTGCTCGAGACGATCGAGCAGGGCATCCGGCAGCGCCGCTTCGGCTCGGTCGTGCGCATGACGGTGGAACCGACGATGCCGGAGAACATCCGCGACATCCTCGTCGAGAACCTCAACATGGACCCGACCGACGTGCTTACGATCGACCCGCCGCTGGGGATGAGCGACCTGTTCTCGCTTTCGAAGATCGACCGGCCCGACCTCAAGTACGCTCCGTTCGTGCCGGCCCTCACCGTGCAGCTGGGCGAGGGCGCGGAGAGCGACATCTTCACCGCGATCCGCGAGCGGGACATCCTGCTTCACCACCCGTACGAATCGTTCCAACCGGTCGTCGCGCTCATCCGGCAGGCAGCGCACGATCCCGACGTGCTCGCCATCAAGATAACGCTGTACCGGGTGGGTGCCGACTCGCCGATCGTCGAGGCGCTCATGGATGCCGCGTTTGCCGGCAAGGAGGTGGCGGTCCTCGTCGAGCTCAAGGCGCGCTTCGACGAGGAGAGTAACATCGAGTGGGCGCGCGCGCTTGAGGCGGTGGGGGCGCACGTCGTGTACGGCCTTGTCGGCCTCAAGACCCACAGCAAGGTCTCGCTCGTGGTACGCCGCGAGGCGGGCAAGATCCGCCGCTACGTACACGTCGGCACGGGCAACTACAACCCGGTAACGGCGATGCTCTATACCGACCTCGGCCTGCTCACCTGCGACGACAAGATGGGCGAAGATGCCTCGGCGCTGTTCAATCTCGTGACCGGCTATGCTCGGAAGAACGCGTACAGGCGCTTTCTGGTAGCACCCGTGGACCTTCGTGAAGGCCTTGTCGCGCTCATCAGACGCGAGATCGATCATGCGGTCGCCGGCCACGGCGGCGCGCTCATCCTCAAGATGAACTCGCTCGTGGATCAGAAGCTGATCGCGCTTCTATACGAGGCGTCCCAGGCAGGCGTCGAGATCGATCTGCTCGTGCGCGGCGTGTGCTGCCTACGCCCGGGTGTGCCGGGCGTGAGCGAGACGATCCGCGTGAAGAGCCTGGTCGGCCGCTTCCTCGAGCACAGCCGCATCTACTGGTTCGCCAACAACGGTGAGCCTGATGTATACATCGGCAGCGCCGACCTCATGCCACGTAACCTCGACCGGCGCGTGGAGGTACTCGCCCCCGTGCGCGATCCCAAGCTCGTCAAGCGGCTGCGCGAAGAGATCCTTCAGATGTACCTCACAGACGACGTGAAGACGCGCATCATGCGCGCCGATGGCACGTACGAGCATCTCCAGCCTGCCGAGGGCGCGCCCGGGCTGTGCGCGCAGGAGAGCCTGCTCACGATCCGCAAGAGCGTCGTGCCGAAGCGCAAGCGCAAGGGAACGCCTCAGAAGCGCAAGGGCGGCAAGAGGTAAGGGGTTGCGATGAGCAAGCAGAACGGCAAGAAGCCGCACGACCCGGAGAAGGACGTGTACCGCGCGTACGTCGATGATCCGAGCGGGCCCAAGCCCAAGAAGATGAGCACCGAAGTCTACCTCAAGGAGCTCGAGAAGCTGCAGATCGAGCTCGTGAAGCTGCAGGAGTGGGTGAAGCGCGAGGGCCTGCGTGTGGTCGTGGTCTTCGAGGGCCGCGACGCCGCGGGCAAGGGCGGCACCATCAAGCGGATCACCGACGCGCTCAATCCCCGCATCTGCCGCATCGTGGCACTGCCCGCTCCGACCGAGCGCGAGGACGGCCAGTGGTACTTCCAGCGCTACGTCTCGCAGCTGCCCGGCGCAGGCGAGATGGTGATGTTCGATCGCTCCTGGTACAACCGCGCGGTCGTTGAGCGCGTGATGGGGTGGACCACCGAGGAGCAGGTCCAGGAGTTCTTCCGCGACTGCCCGGAGTTCGAGCGCATGCTCAAGCGCAGCGGCATCATCCTCATCAAGTACTGGTTCTCAATCTCGGACGACGAGCAGGACCGTCGCTTCCAGGAGCGCATCGACGATCCGCTCAAGCGCTGGAAGTTCTCGGACACCGACCTACAGGGTCGGGACCGCTGGGAGGAGTTCTCGCGCGCCAAAGACGAGATGTTCAAGTACACGGACACCAAGGAGTCGCCGTGGTGGGTCGTGGAGGGTGACGTCAAGAAGCGCGCACGCCTCAACTGCATCCATCATCTGCTCCACCAGATCCACTACGAGGACGTTGTGCAGAAGCCGTTCAAGCTGCCGCCACGCAAACAGTCGACCGGCGGCTATGTTCGCCCGCCGATCGACTCGCAGACATACGTGCCCGAGGTGTACTGACGGCTCCGCGCCGGCGCCCGCTCGTGTGCGATACCGGAGTTCAGACTCCGGTGACCGCCGTGAACAGCGCGTTGCCTGCGATGATGCCCACCGCCACACCGACAACCTGCAAGGCGAGGTAGATGCCGCGTGTCGGCCTGCCGGAGATCGTGCTCTGCGGGTTGCCGGCTCGTGCGTCTTTGAACGCATCGATGGCCCGGCTCACCACGAAACCGACCGGCACAAGTCCCATGATCCAGAACACGATGCCCGAGACGATCCAGCCCCAGGTGCTCGCCATGAACTCGGGCGGGTTCAGGCCCAGGCGCAGGAAGTTCCATCCGAGGGGGATGAACAGGCCCATCCATCCGTACAGCAGCGGACTCTCGCCCCAGCCCCGCTTCGTTGCGAACAGCGCGAGACCGCCGAAGATGAGCATCGTCCATATGGAGACCGGGATCAGCCACACCCAGTCGGGCGCCGGACTCACGATCTCGTACGGGCCACCCGACGCAACGAACGCCCCCGAGGTCTCCATGATCGTCCCCATACCCAGGTAGAGCATGGTGATGGACGCGGCGACCCCGGCCGCCGCCAGGAGCGCCACAATCGACCCCACGGCGCTGACCGGCACGGGTTCGGGTGGCTTCGCCGAGTCGTACGACTCGGAGGTGGCGCCTTGGGCGACTGTGCCTCCCGGCCGAAAGATGATTGCCATGGCACCCTCCTAGAGCAGGCCGGGCTTCTTCCCCGGCTGTGGCGGCTTCACGCCCGCGAGCATGCAGCGGACGGCAACCGGATCGGTCGCCAGTTCGACGTACCCGCATGCGATGCATGCGTGGGCTGACAGGGCGGTGGAGTCCGGCCAGCCCGCGCTCCGACTGGGGATGTAGCGCGCGTCGCGCTGCGCGTTCAGGCTGCCGTCATCCATGATGGCTCCGCACTTCGGACACGTGCGCGTGCCGGGTTCGCCGGCAAAGTCGCTGACCTCCGGGATGCCGTCGATCATCGTTCACTCCCCTCGTGCGATGGCTAGAACGCCTATACCCTATCCGATGGCGGGCGGCAGCCGTAACCTGTGTTAAGAGTGGCGCGTTGTCCTCTATACAGGGCTGAGACCATGTGGGGGTCGGGTATGTCCGTGGGGGTGGCGACAGTCGACGCATGCGGCGCGCACGACGTTCTGTCGCGCGCTGCCCACACCGTGGTCGACCAGTTCGCCACCGTGCTCGCAGAGCCGGCAGATGACTTGCACGGATTCTCGCGCGACACATGCCTTCTTGGCTGTAGCTGTTTCCACGGCCCGATCGGCGGCATGGTGTCGGTAGTGGCCCCACGGAGGCTCTGTGAGTCGATGCTCTCGCACATGGTCGGCTGTGATGAGCATGCCGAGGAGTTCGAACAGATCACCGCGAGCGTGCTCGGCGAGCTTGCCAACATGATCGCGAGTCAGGTGGCTCTCTCGCTTGAGCCGGCCGAGACCGTGATGATGACGCCGCCGACGGTCGAGGAGTCCACCTACGATGACTGGGTCACCCTCGACGGGTCGCGCGACCGCGTGCGACTCAACGTCGGCGGCTGGCCGCTTCTCGCGCTGCTGTCGCTGAGCGCCGCCTAGGCGCCCGCGCTCGCGACGCCTTCCGGGAACACATCTCTTCGGCGCGTCTGTGTTCCGCTATCATGCTCCCAGTCGTCGCGCTGCGGCGGCAGGGAGACAGGGGAGGGGCGCCGCATGGCATCCGACAACCGCATCGGCGGGAAGATCACCACGCTCCGCACGTCGCTCGGACTCTCGGTGGACGAACTCGCCGAGCGAAGCGGCTGCGATGCCAACACCATCACGCGGCTCGAGAGCGGCGAGGTTGCGCCCTCGCTCACGCCGCTGATCAAGCTCACGCGGGCGCTCGGCGTGCGACTCGGCACGCTGCTCGACGACGAGACCGAACTCGGCCCCATCGTGACGCGTCACGGTGATGCCGAGGCTGTCTCGCGCCTGCGCGACCTCGAGACGGTGAGCGATGCCGGCGTGCTTGGCTTCTTCTCGCTCGCGGCCGGGAAGGTCGCCCGTCACATGGAGCCGTTCCTCATCGACGTCCAGCCTGCCGCCGAAGGGGCGCACAAGCTCTCCAGTCACGAGGGCGAGGAGTTCCTCTACGTCCTCGAGGGCGCGATCGACGTCGAGTACGGCAAGGAGACCCGCACGCTCGCCGCAGGCGACAGCATCTACTACGACTCGATCGTCCCTCACCAGGTGCGGGCAGCCGACGGTGCCTCGGCGAAGATCCTCGCCGTCGTCTACGCGCCGGCGTAGGGGCGCGAGATGGCGACAACACCGGAGAGCGAGCTGCACACCGACCTGCCCATCGGCCAGTACTTCGAGCGTGTCGTTGCCGGGCACGGCGACAACGACTTCATCGTCTATCCCGACCGCGATCTGCGCTGGACATACTCGCAGTTCGACGCCCGAGTGGACCAGCTCGCGAACGGCCTGCTTGCCATCGGCATCGGCAAGGGCGACCACGTGGGTGTCTGGGCGCGCAACATCCCCGACTGGCTCACGCTCGCGTTCGCGACCGCGAAGATCGGGGCAGTGCTCGTCACGGTGAACCCTGTCTACAAGGCGCATGAGCTCGCGTACGTGATCGAGCAGTCCGACATGAAGGCGCTCGCGATCATCGACACGTTCCGCGATGTCAACTACGTGGAGATCGTGCGTGAGCTCGTGCCCGAGGCCGCCACGCAGCAGCGCGGTCATCTGAACTCGGAGCGGTTCCCACGCCTGAAGTCGCTCATCTACATGGGCCCGGAGAAGCACCGCGGCTTCTACGCGATGCCCGAGCTGCTGATCCTGGGCGAGAACACGCCGGACGACGAGCTTCGCGCGGTCACCGCGTCGCTTTCGGCCGACGACACCATCAACATGCAGTACACCTCGGGCACCACCGGCTTCCCCAAGGGCGTCATGCTCACGAGCCGCAACATCCTCAACAACGGCTTCTACATCGGAGAGCGGCAGGACTTCACGCCGGCCGACCGCGTGTGCCTGCCGGTGCCGTACTTCCACTGCTTCGGCATCGTGCTCGGCGTGCTGGCGGTGCTGACGCATGGAGCGACGATCGTCGGCGTGGAACAGTTCGACCCGCTGCTGGTGCTCGCCGCCATACAGAAGGAGCGCGCGACTGCGGTCTACGGTGTGCCGACGATGTTCATCGCCGAGCTCGCGCACCCGATGTTCAGCATGTTCGACCTCACGAGTCTACGCACCGGCATCATGGCCGGCTCGCCATGCCCGATCGAGACCATGCGCCAGGTGATCGACAAGATGCATGCCTCGGAGATGACGATCTGCTACGGACTCACCGAGACGTCGCCCGTTTTCACGCAGACCACCACCGACGACACGCTCGAGCGCAAGTGCGAGACGGTGGGCCGCAAGCACGACCAGGTCGAGGTGCGCGTGATCGACCCCGAGACGGGCGAGGAGTGTCCTCCGGGTGTTCCGGGCGAGTTCTGCTGCCGCGGCTACAACGTGATGAAGGGCTACTACAAGATGCCCGAGGCCACGGCGGCCGCGATCGATGCCGACGGCTTCCTGCACTCCGGTGACATCGGGACCGTCGACGAGCACGGGTACTACCGCATCACCGGACGCATCAAGGACATGATCATCCGCGGCGGCGAGAACATCTACCCGCGCGAGATCGAGGAGTTCCTTTACACGATGCCGGGCGTGGAAGATGCTCAGGTCGTGGGCGTGCCGGATGCCAAGTACGGCGAAGTCGTGGGCGCGTTCGTCCGCCGCAGCGCCGGGAGTGAGATCACCGAAGAGGACGTGCAGGAGTACGCGCGTGCCCGCATGGCGCGCTACAAGGCGCCGAAGTATGTCTTCTTCGTCGAGGCGTTTCCGATGACGGCCTCGGGCAAGATCCAGAAGTACAAGCTGCGGGAGACGGCCGCCGAAGCACTCGGGCTGACCGATGTGAAGGTGTTCGCGAGCGAGGCCGACGACGGAGCGGACCCGAACGCCACCGACAACGACTGCGAGGTGCGGCGGTGAGCAGCGAGCTGATCGAGATCCGCTGGCACGGCCGTGGCGGCCAGGGGGCGGTCACGTCCTCCAAGATCCTGGCCGATGCGGCGTTCAAGAGCGGCTGGAGTGGCGTTACTGCTGCCCCGTCGTTCGGCGCCGAGCGCCGCGGCGCGCCGATCACCGCGTCCACGCGTCTCGCCCGCGAGGAGATCCGCATGCTTTCGCAGGTGACCACGCCCGACGTCGCCGTGGTGCTCGACGACTCGCTGCTGGCCGTCGCGAACGCGACCGCAGGCATGAAGCCGGGCGGCATCGTGCTCGTGAACACCACCCAGCCTGCCGAAGCGCTCGGTCTGTCCGGCGACTTCCGAGTGGTTGCCTCCGATGTGACCGGCGCCGCTGAGGCCGCTGGAGTCATCGTCGGCGGCCAGCCGATCGTCTCGGCCGCCATCGTGGGCGCGTTTGCGAAGGCAACCGGACTCGTGACGCTCGAGAGCGTCGAGGCGGCCATTCGCGAAGCGTTCGCGGCTGCACCTGCCGCAAAGAATGTCGAGGCGGCGCGCATCGCCTTCGAGTGCACGAGCGGCGAGGGGGCGAGCGCATGAACCTCAGGACCATCGACATGTCGCGTCCGAGCGTGGGTGAGGCCGGCCGCACCGGCGACTGGCGCAGCAGCCGCCCGGTGATGCAGCCCGAGCTATGCCTCGCGGCCAAGGCCGGCAAGATCACCTGCCAGCTGTGCTGGAGCTACTGCCCGGATGCCTGCATCACCCAGGGAATGCCGCCGGAGATCGCGCTTGAGTACTGCAAGGGGTGCGGCATCTGCGCCGAGGAGTGCCCGGCGGATGCCATCGAGATGATGCCCGAGCGCGAGCACGGCACATGCGACCTGCCGGAAGGCGGTGCGAAGTGACCGTCAAAGTGATGACCGGCAACGATGCCGCGGCTACGGCCGTCAAGCTTGCGCGGGCGCAGGTGATCGCCGCGTACCCCATCACGCCGCAGAGTCCCGTGGTCGAGCAGCTCTCCAAGTGGGTGGAGGAAGGCGAGCTCCCCGCCGAGTTCGTGGCCGTTGAGTCCGAGCACTCGGCGCTCACCGTGTGTATCGGCGCGTCCACCGTGGGCGCTCGCGCGTTCACGGCTACGAGCGCGAACGGGCTCGCGTACATGACCGAGCAGATCTGGTGGGCGGCCGGTGCGCGGCTGCCGATCGTGATGTGCGTGGCCAACCGCGCGATGGCGGCGCCGTGGAACGTGCTGAACGACCAGCAGGACTCGATGAGCGTGCGCGACGCGGGTTGGGTGCAGCTCTACTGCCGCACTAACCAGGAGATCCTCGATACCACGGCGCAGGCGTTCAAGATCGCCGAGCGCAGCAACGTGCCGGTGATGGTCTGCTATGACGGCTTCCTGCTGTCCCACACGATGATGCCGGTGGATGTCCCCTCGGCCGAGGTGGTCGACGGCTTCTTGCCGCCGCGCACGCAGCCGCTCCAGATCGTGGACGTGAACGACCCGCGCAACGTGGGCCCCGTGACGCTTGCTGATCCACGGAAGGACGCCGATGGCGTGCTCCAGCCCGGCTACATGGAGCTCCGCGCCATGCACAATGCAGCACTTCTCGAGGCGCTTGAGGCGGTGCCCGATACCGACGCCGAGTGGGAGGCCGCGCTCGGCCGCTCCTGGGGTGGGCTCACGAGCGAGTACCTCCTCGACGACGCCGAGGTCGTGCTCGTGGCCGCCGGGTCGCTCGTTACCCAGCTCACGCTTGTGGCTGAGACGCTCCGCGCCGAAGGCGTACGCGCCGGCGTACTCGGCATCCGCTGCTACCGGCCGTTCCCGGTTGACGCGCTCCGCGAGCGCCTGACCGGCCGCTCGCTCGCGCTCGTCTTCGACAAGGCGCTCAGCTACGGCTTCCAGGGTCCGATCGCCGAGGACCTGAAGGCCGCACTCTATGCCGCCGAGGATGCGCCCGCCGTCTTCGGCGCCATCTGCGGGCTCGGCGGGCGCGATGTGTCGCCCGACCACCTGGCTGCTGCCACGCGTGACGCGCTCGCGGACCTCGAGGCGGGCGTGCGCGACCGCGAGCCGCAGTGGATCAACCTGGCCGAGGGGAGCATGCGATGACGCGCGTGACCGAACTCCCCACCACCGAGCATCTGCTCTCCGGCAATCGCGCGTGCGCGGGCTGCGGCATCGGCATCGGTCTGCGCGCCATCACCAAGGCGCTCGACGGCCAGATGGTGCTCGTCAATCCCGCGAGCTGCCTCACCGTCCTCGGCGGCATGTATCCAATCGCCTCACTCGACATCCCGTGGATCAACGTCGCGTTCCCGAGTACCGCGGCTGCAGCCGCTGGCGTGCGCGCGGGACTGCGCGCCATGGGTCGCGAGGATGAGATGACCGTGCTCGCCATGGCGGGCGACGGCGGGACGGCCGACATCGGCATCCAGGCGCTCTCGGGCGCGGCCGAACGCAACGACGACTTCATCTACGTCTGCTACGACAACGAGGCGTACATGAACACCGGCACGCAGCGCTCCGGCTCCACGCCTGCGGGCGCGCGCACCACCACCACCTGGGCGGGCAAGCGCGAGAACCCCAAGGACGTGCCCGCGATCATGGAGGCGCACGGTATTGGTTACGTTGCGAGCACGAGCGCCGCGTACCCCACCGACGTCTATGACAAGGTCCTCAAGGCACGTGGCCGCAGCGGTCTGCGCTACATCCACATGAACACCCCGTGCCCGAGCGGCTGGAACTTCGACCCAAAGGACACTGTCCGCCTCGGCAAGCTTGCCGTGGACACCGGGCTTGTCGTGCTCTACGAGGTCGAGGATGGCGTCTTCCGCCTCACCGGCAGGAGCGCGGCACTCGCGAAGTCCGACAAGTCGCGCACGCCCGTGGCCGACTACCTGAAGACGCAGGGCCGCTTTCGGGGCGTCTCCGATGAGACGGTCGCCGAGGTACAGGCGTGGGTCGACGAGCGGTGGGCGAGGTACCTCGCCCGACACGCAGGCGAGTAGCGTGCCCGCCTCGGAGGACTTCGAGCTCTGCAACGAATGTGGCGGGCTCTGCTGCGCGCTTTACCTCGCGCACGACGAGAACGGCGAGTATATCGGCGACGGGTGGCTACCCGATTACATCCAGCTGTGGCTGGAGCGGCTGCAGGAGTCCGGCGCACTTCTCGTGACCGACGCCACGTACGGCGCGGGTCGGGCCGGCGTGGAGCCCCTGCACGACCCGCGGCTCAGCCACCCACCCACGCTCGAAGGCGAGGCATACCGCGCGTCGCTGCCGGCGTGGGTCGACGTCCGCAAGTGCCAGTTCTGCCATCCGGAAACGGGATGTATGCTGCCGCGGGAGTACCGTGCCGACATCTGTCGCGAGTGGACCTGCGAGTTGTGGCGGTCTTCCTAGCGGGTCGGTGATTCGCTTTCTGGCGCGGAACCTGTCATACTGCGCCCACGGACCGATGGGGTCCGAAGGATTGCGACGTGACACACCGCATTCTAAGCGGCAGTCACGTCGTTTTGTTTTGCCCCGATGGGGCGAGGAAGAAGGTTAGGAATGGCTGAAGGTACCGTTAAGTGGTTCAACGCGGACAAGGGCTACGGTTTCATCTCGCGTGAGGATGGCGACGATCTGTTCGTCCACTTCTCCGAGATCCAGACCGAAGGCTTCAAGACCCTCGATGAGGGCCAGAAGGTCTCGTTCGAGGAAGCCACTGGCAACAATGGCAAGAAGCAGGCGACCAACGTCCGCGCGCTCTAAACAGCGAGCTCGGCGTTAGATCGTAGCCGAAGGGCGGCCCTCACGGGCCGCCCTTCGTGCGTTCAAGAGTCCTTGGAATCGGGAATCGTGCATGTCGAGGAGGGCTGCGGTGGTGAGTTGCTACTGGATGCCGTGTCGAGCGGTTCACCACCGCTGCCCTCTCGCAAGTCGTACGTTGCGAGACCTGGCCGTACCTTAGCAGGGCTGAACCACTTCGGCAATCAGTGAGTGACGTGCCGAAGGGCGGCCCGGGGCCGCCCTTCGTGCGTTCGGCGAACGATGCGGCAGGAAGCTGCTACTCGGCCTCCTGGATCGGGAAGGGGAGTTCGAACGTGTCGGCGGGAATCGGCGCACCGGCCTTCACATCCGACCAGATCTCACGGTTCACATCGAGTCCCTCGATGCTGCCGTCGTCCTCGGGCACGGCGCCCCTGGTGATGACCCCGATCACCACATCGTCCTTCACGAGGTAGGTGACATCCTCCGAGTACCAGGAGTTGGCCGCCCCGGCCATGTCGTCGGTCTCCTGCACCGCGTAGACGATGCGCGTGGCGCCGGACTCTTCATCCGTTCCGTCTTCAACGCCTTCCCCGTCGGGCATCGTGTAGCGTGTCAGGTAGTAGTCCACGCTCGCCACCGACGGCTCACAGATCTGTTCGTCGTAGAAGACGAAGTACGCGGTCACGCCGTCGGGGGAGATGACCGAGCGCACGAGATTCCCATCCTCGTAGATGTCGTACCGGAACAAGCGTCCGTCCACCCAGAACTCACCGGTCTGGTCGAACGAGTCACCCTCATACCACTCGGTATGGGTCTGGTAGGAGCCGGTCTTGGCATCGGCGTCGAGGAACTCCTCGAGCGACGGCGCGCTGATAACGGCGTTGGCTGAGTCACCTGTGGCGCCGGTGTCGTTGCTGGCCGACTCGAGTAGCGGGCAGCAGCCTGCGGCAGACAGGGCGGTCACCGCGCCGAGCGTCACGAGCAGGAGCAGCGCGAGTGCACGTCTCATGTTTTCTCCCCCCATCGGTTGAGCACATCGTAAACTTCCTGCGACACGGGGGTAAGTACCGTTGACGCGCCACGGTACGAGAATCTATCGTGAGATAACGATTAATGCGTTCGGGAGAGCCATGATGGACGACGAACGAGCAGCCATGATCGCCCACGCGCTCGGCCACCCGGCCCGGGTGCGCATCATGAGGTTGCTTGCGGCGCAGGACACCTGTCGCGGAGCCGAGGTCTTCGCCGAACTGCCGCTCGCGCAGTCGACCATCTCGCAGCATCTCACCGTGCTGAAGAGGGCCGGCCTCGTGCATGCCACACCACTGGGAACGAGCATGCTCTACTGCATTACTGCTGAGCCGCTGGAGGAGTTCGCCGATGCGCTCGGCGCTCTGCTCTGTGACCGACCGACCTGCACGGGAGAGGGCGCCTGACATGTCCAAGCCGACCGCGAAGCGTATGAACGTGTTCGAGCGCTACCTGACCGTGTGGGTGGCGTTGTGCATCGCGGCCGGCACGTTCATTGGCAGCCGCTGGCCTGGCGTGGCCGACTGGCTGAACCGGTTCACTGTCGAACAGATCTCGCTGCCGGTAGCGGTGCTTATCTGGCTCATGATCTATCCGATGATGCTGCAGATCGACTTCGCCTCGCTCAAGCGGGTGGGGGAGAAGAAGCAGGGCCTGGTCGTCACGACCGTGACGAACTGGGTCATCAAGCCGTTCACGATGTTCGCGATCGCGTGGTTCTTCTTCAACGTCGTCTTCAAAGCGTGGATCACGCCGGAGCTTGCCGAGCAGTATCTTGCCGGAGCGATCCTCCTCGGAGCAGCGCCCTGCACCGCCATGGTGTTCGTCTGGTCGTACCTGGCCGACGGCGATCCGGCCTACACGCTCGTGCAGGTCGCGGTGAACGACCTCATCATCCTGGTCGCCTACGTGCCGATCGTCTCATTGCTCCTCGGCGTTGGTGGTGTTGAGGTCCCCTGGGCCACCCTCGCACTGTCGGTCGTGCTCTTCGTGGTGGTGCCGCTCGCAGGCGGATGGATCACCCGCTCCTCGCTCGTCAAGCGTCACGGCGAGGCCTGGTTCAAGGAATCGTTCCTGCCGAAGTTCGGCCCGGTGACCATTGTCGCGCTGCTCGCAACGCTCGTGATCATCTTCATCTTCCAGGGTGAGATCATCGTCTCGAACCCCTTCCACATCCTGCTCATCGCGGTCCCGCTCGCGATTCAGACGTTCCTGATCTTCGGCATCGCGTACGGCTGGGCGTACTGGTGGCGTCTCGAGCACCCGATCGCCGCGCCGGCCGGATTCGTTGGCGCCTCGAACTTCTTCGAGCTCGCCGTGGCCGTCGCCATCGCCCTGTGGGGCCTTGAGTCGGGCGCCGCGCTCGCCACCGTTGTCGGCGTGCTCGTCGAGGTGCCGCTGATGCTCACGCTGGTGAAGATCGCCAATGCCACCCGGGCGCAGGTCTGCGCACGCGCGGAGTGCGCCCTGCCGAAAGTGGAGGCGGCCGTAGAGCAGGCCGCGATCTCCCCCGGGGAGGTCTGACGTGCGTCGCATCGCGCTCTACTCGGACATCCACGCGAACCTTCCCGCGCTCGAGGCGGTACTCGCCGACATCGAGGCCAGCGGCGCCGAGGAGCGCTACTGCCTCGGCGATCTGGTGGGGTACGGCCCCGACCCGTCTGGCGTGATCGCGCGCGTGCGCGCCACGGGTCACCCGGTGATCCGTGGCAACTACGATGACGGGGTGGGCAAGCGGGCCGGCAGTTGCGGCTGCTACTACCCCACGGATGAGGACAAGCGCGTCGGCGCCGAGAGCTACGCGCGCACGGACGCCGCGCTCGACGGTGCCGAGCACGAGTATCTGGCGGCGCTCCGTGACGACATCCGCTTTGGGGCCGACGAGGCGCGTGTGCTGCTGTGCCACGGCAGCCCCCGGCGCATCAACGAGTACCTCATGCCCGACCGCCCTGACGACAACCTCGCCAAGCTCGCCGATATCGGCGAGGCGGACGTAGTGTGCGTCGGGCACATCCACATCCCGTATCACCGCGTGGTCACCGCGGTCGACGGCCGCGCCGTGCACTACGTGAGCGATGGAAGCGTGGGCAAGCCCAAGGACGGCGACCCGCGCGCGTGCTGGGCCGAGCTCGTCTTCGGCACCAAGGCCGAGGTCAACAAGGCGTGTGAGGGCGACCGTGCCGCGGGGCCAGTGGGCATGCCGGGCGAGCGCGAGCGCGTTTGGCTCGGGGTGAGGTTCCACCGGGTGGGCTTCTAGCCGTCTCCCGCTCTCGCACCGGCGCGGATGACCCCCTATACTGAGGTACCGGCTCCGGCGCTCCGGCCCGGGTCTCGGGCGGCGGCATGTCGTGAACCTGGTCAGGTCCGGAAGGAAGCAGCCATAAGCGGCCTCTACCGGGTGTCCGGGGCTCGGGTCCGAGCGCCGGAGCGCGCGCGTCGCTAGGGCCCTCACGGCCGGGAGCGGCGCAAGACAGTCAGCGTTGAGCGAGGAGCGGCGCGTTCATGACCCACCTGTCGTGGTACCGCAAGTACCGCCCGCAGAGCTTCAACGACGTCGTCGGCCAGACGCACATCGAGCGCACCCTGCGCAACGCGGTCGCCGAGAACGCGGTGGCGCACGCATACCTCTTCACCGGCCCGCGCGGGACCGGCAAGACCACGACCGCTCGCATCCTCGCCAAGGCGCTCAACTGCGAGAAGGGCCCAACACCGGATCCGGACGAGACGTGCGAGCAGTGCATCGCCATCGCCGAGGGCACGCACCCCGATGTGCACGAGCTCGACGCGGCATCGCGCACGGGCGTGGACGACGTCCGCGAGCAGATCATCGGCCGCGTGAACTACGCACCGTCGCGGGGCGGCTGGAAGCTCTACATCATCGACGAGGTCCACATGCTCTCGGCCTCGGCGTTCAACGCACTCCTCAAGACGATCGAGGAGCCGCCGAGCCACACGGTCTTCATCCTGTGCACCACGCATCCGCATAAGGTGCCCGAGACGATCCACTCGCGCTGCCAGCGCTTCGACTTCCATCGCCTCTCGGTCGAGGACATCGTGAGCCGCCTGCGCACGATCGCCGATGCCGAGGGTGTGAACGTGCCCGACAGCGCGCTCACGCTCATCGGGCGCCACGCGCTCGGTGGGATGCGCGACGCGATCACCACCCTCGAGCAGCTCGCTTCCTTCGGAGGAGGCGCCATCACGCTCGAGGATGTCGAGGGCCTGCTCGGCGAGGTGGATGCCGAGCTGCTCTTCCAGGCCGCCGAACTCGTGTTGGAGCGTGACGTGGCGGGCGCTTTCCGCTTCGTGGCGCGGCTGGCCGAGGGCGGCGTGGACATGAGCGAGTTCGTGAAGGCGCTCGTGCGGCATTTCCGCGACCTGTTCGTGATCGCGGCGGTGGGAGCCGACGCTGCCGTGGACACCACCGCGCGCGACCTCGGCAGGCTCGAGAGCCAGGCTGGTCGCTTCGGCGCAGATCGCGTCGCACGCGTGCTCGACTTGCTCGGCCGCCTTCAGTCCGAGCTGCGTACGGCTTCGGACCAGCGTCTGGCCGTGGAGGTGGCGCTCACCCGGATGGCACGGCCGCAGGCCGACATCACGCTCGAATCGCTGGCCGAGCGTCTCGACGCGCTGGAGGCGGGGACGCCGCTGCGCGACGTCCCGATCGCCGAGCCGGCAAGTCCTGCGGTGGCTGCCGCGTCGAAGCAGCCCGCTGCTGCCGCCAATGTAGGGACTCCCGAAGCGACTCCGGAGACCGTCGCGGCACCCGCCGAGGCGCCCCGTCCGCACGCGAGCGCGCAGCGCGGACCGCTCGATGTAGCCACGCTCAAGCGTGCGTGGCCGGGCATCCTCGCTGAGTTCAAGAAGCTCAAGCCATCACGGTCTCACAGCTTCAATGGCACCGAGGCCGAGGTCGAGGACGACACGCTCATCGTCGAGTTCCCGGCCGACCAGCAGTTCATCATGGAACTCGTGAGCGACTCCGAGACTCTGGCGCTGCTGCGCCGGAGCGTCTCGGCCGTGCTCGGCGTCGACCCACCGGTCGAGTACCGGCTGGGCCGCGCGGGACGATCGGGCGTCAAGGCGCCGACGGCGCCGCAGGCCGCACCCGCCGAGTTGCCCGCGCCGCAGGCCGCCGAGGCGGACCCGGTGCCCGTCGACCCGGTACTCTCCACCGACGAAGCCACAGATCTCGAGGCGTCGGTGATCGCTGATCTCGGCGCCGAGGTGCTCGAGGATGTCACACCCGACAGCTAGACAGTAGGTACACGGACCGAGGACGGAGCGGGCATGAAGCAGAACATGCAGGCGATGATGAAGCAGGCGCAGAAGATGCAGGCGGACATGCTGCGCGCACAGGAGGAGCTCAAGGACGAGCGCGTGGAGGCGTCGGTGGGTGGCGGCGCGGTGAAGGTGGTCATGACCGGCGAGCTTCAGATCGAGTCTGTGACCATCGACCCCGACGCAATCGACGCCGAGGACATCGGCATGCTTGAAGACATGGTGGCCGCGGCTGTGAACGAGGCGGTCCGCCAGGCGCAGGACCTCGCCGCTCGCAAGATGCAGGCGGTCACCGGTGGTCTCGGGCTGCCCGGGGGGCTCTTCTAGCCATGGCGTTCTACGCTCCGCCGATCGCACGACTTCTTGAAGAGCTCGAACGCCTTCCCGGCATCGGCCCGAAGTCGGCGCAGCGTCTCGCGTACCACATCCTTCGCGGCGATACCGAGGCGGCGGATCGACTGGCCGATGCCATCGTCGAGGTCAAGCGCTCGATACGCTTCTGCGAGCGCTGCTTCAACTTCGCGGAGAGCGACCGGTGCGACATCTGCGCGGACCCTGCGCGAGATGAGACCATCATCTGCGTCGTGGAGGAGCCGCGCGATGTGGTGGCCGTCGAGCGAACGGGCGAGTTCCGCGGCACGTACCACGTGTTGCAGGGAGCCATATCGCCCATCGACGGCATCGGTCCCGAGCAGCTGCGCGTGCGGGAGCTCATCGATCGGCTGGGACGCGAGCAGATCGCCGAAGTCATTCTCGCAACCGACCCGGACATCGAGGGCGAGACGACCGCACTCTACATCGCGCGTCTCGTAAAGCCGCTCGGCATACGCGTCACGCGCATCGCTTCGGGCCTTCCGGTGGGCGGTGACCTCGAATACGCGGACGAGGTGACGCTCGGCCGCGCCCTCGAGGCCCGGCACGAGATGCGGTAGTTGGAAGATTTTGTCCACCGTTCACCGATTGCGTCGAGCCGCTCGCAGTGCGAAAGCAGCCGCTAACCGCGGTCACGCACGTATCCTGGTTAGACTCAGCCGCACTTCCTCACGATTCACACTCACCGGCTCAGAAACCCGGCTTCGGCCGGATCGACGAAGGAAGGGGGAGGTCCATGCCACAGCTGACGGAGATTCGTTGGCACGCGCGCGCCGGCCAGGGCGCTGTCACGGCCGCCAAGGTCGTTGCGGAGACGGCGCTCGCCGCCGATCAGTACATGCAGGCGATGCCCGAGTACGGTCCCGAGCGGATGGGGGCGCCCATCAAGGCGTTCACCCGCATCGCGTCGGAACCCATCGAGATCCACTGCAACATCGAGAACCCCGACATCGTGATCGTCCTCGACGACTCGCTGCTCGAGATCGTCGATGTGGCCGAGGGTCTCACCGACGACGGTGTCATCATCGTGAACACATGCACGCCGCCGGCGCAGGTCCGCGCAGCGCTTCGCGTGCCGGCAAGTGCCCGCGTGGCGTGCGTGGATGCCTCGGGCATCGCGCTCGACACCATCAAGCGCGACATCCCCAACACCCCCATGGTGGGTGCGCTCATCAAGCTCACCAGCGTGGTGGATCTGGACTCGTTCAAGGGTTTGCTCGCGAAGAACCTCGGCAAGAAGTTCGGTCAGGAGATGATCGACGCCAACTGGGCATCGGTCGATCGTGCGTTCGAGGAGGTGACCGTAGCGTGAAGTGGGACATCTCCCAGATGGGCTCCTGGACCTACAAGCAGTTCCCGCCCGGGGCAGTGATCCCCGAGGCCGGCAACAGCGATGACTACGTGACGGGCGGTTGGCGCTCCGAGCGTCCGTGGCGTAATGACGAGAAGTGCACGCAGTGCCTGCTGTGCTGGATCGTCTGCCCCGACAGCTCGATCCGTGTGGCCGACGAGAAGGTCACCACCTTCGATCTCGAGCACTGCAAGGGCTGCGGCATCTGTGCGCAGGTCTGCCCGGTCGACGCGATCGATATGGTTCCTGAAGGCTGCGACCTGCCGGAGGTGAAGTAGATGCCTACGCACAAGACACTCGCCGCCACCGGCAACAGCGTTGTCGCCGAAGCCATGCGCCAGTGCGCTCCCGACGTGATGGCCGCCTACCCGATCACCCCTCAGACGACCATCGTGGAGGAGTTTGCCGGATTCGTGGCCAAGGGCCGCGTCCACACCGAGTACGTCACCGTGGAGTCCGAGCACTCGGCGATGAGCGCCTGCGTGGGCGCCTCGGCAGCCGGCGCTCGTGTGATGACCGCCACGTCCTCGCAGGGCCTCGCGCTCATGTGGGAGGAGTTGCACATCGCCTCCGGCATGCGCCTGCCCATCGTGATGGCCAACGCCAACCGCGCGATCTCCGCGCCGATCAACATCCACTGCGACCACAGCGACATCATGGGCGCCCGCGACTCCGGCTGGGTGACCTACTTCGCCGAGACCGCGCAGGAGGCCTACGACAACACCATCATGGCGGTGCGCGTGGCCGAGCATTCCGACGTGATGCTTCCCGTTATGACCTGCCTCGATGGCTTCATCACGACGCACTCGATCGATCGCGTCTCCGTCATGGATGACGAGTCGGTCGCGGGCTTCGTGGGCAGCTACAAGCCTAAGAACGCTCTACTCGATACTGATGCCCCCGTGCTGCACGGCGCGTTCGCTGGCCTCGGCGGCCCGTACTTCGAGTTCAAGAAGCAGCAGCGCGTGGCTATAGAGAATGCGCGCGCGGTCATCAAGTCCGTGGGCGAGGAGTATTCGGCGCTTTCCGGTCGTCCCTTCGACGTTGTCGAGACGTGGGGCATGGAAGACGCCGAGACCGCGATCGTCGTGATCGGCTCCACTGCCGGCAACGCCCGCCACGTGGCTCGCGATCTGCGTGCCAAGGGCCAGAAGGTCGGCATCGTGAAGATCCGCGTGTGGCGCCCGTTCCCGTACGCCGAACTCGCATCGGTGCTCAAGGGACTCAAGGCTGTGGCGGTGCTCGACCGCGCCGAGTCCTTCGGCGCCGAGGGCGGCCCGCTCTACCTTGAGGTGCGCAGCGCGCTCTACGATGCCGAAACCCGCGTGCCCGTGGTCGGCTACATCTACGGACTCGGCGGTGCAGACGTGAAGCTCGAACTCATGGAGAAGGTGTACAGCGACTTGTCCGACATCGCCGCGGGTACCGCGGCTCCCGCCGGGCTCGTCTACCTCGGCGCACGAGAGGAGGCGTAAGCATGGCGAACCTCAAAGAACTCACCCATCGCGAAGACCGTCTCGCCGGCGGCCATCGCCTCTGCGCAGGTTGCGGCGCATCGATCGCGGTCCGGCAGGTGCTGCTCGGTGCGGGCACAGATCCGCTCGTTGTGGGCTGCGCCACCGGCTGCCTCGAAGTGTCCACCACGATCTACCCTTACTCGTCGTGGAAGACCCCGTTCATCCACAACGCGTTCGAGAACTCGGCGGCCACCGTCTCCGGCGTGGAGGCGGCCTTCAAGGGACTCCAGCGTGCCGGCAAGATCCCGGCCGACAAGAAGATGAAGTTCGTGGCGTTCGGCGGCGACGGTGGTACGTACGACATCGGCCTGCAGTCGCTCTCCGGCGCGATGGAGCGCGGGCACGACATGGTCTACGTCTGCTACGACAACGGCGCGTACATGAACACGGGTATCCAGCGCTCCTCGGCCACTCCGAAGGGTGCCTGGGCGACCACCGCCGAGGTGGGCGCGGCACAGCAGGGCAAGCTGCAACGTCGCAAGGACCTGACGCAGATCATCGCCGCGCACAACGTCCCGTATGCGGCCCAGGCGTCGATCTCGCACTGGAAGGACCTCACCTCGAAGGCTGAGAAAGCGTTCGCCGTGGAGGGTCCTGCGTTCCTCAACGTCTTCGCGCCCTGCCCGCGCGGCTGGCGAATCCCATCCAACCAGTCGGTTGAGAGCGCCAAGCTGGCCGTGCAGACCGGCTTCTGGCCGCTGTATGAGGTCGAGAACGGCGTCTTCCGGCAGACCGTCAAGGTGATGAACCGCAAGCCGGTCACGGAGTTCCTCAAGCCGCAGGGCCGCTTCAAGCACCTGTTCGCTCCTGGCAACGAGGCGCTTCTTGCGGAGATCCAGAGTGACGTCGATCGCGCGTGGGACTCGCTCATGGCGCGGTGCGTGACGGAGTAGCGTCACGAGGCACGGTGTGCTCACGAAGGCCCCGGCGTGTGACGCCGGGGCCTTTCTGTGTTGTGGCACCCTTCATGCTATAGAATGATTAAGATTCGCCTTCCAGATGCCGGAGAGCTGACACGCATGCAGCGACGCGATCGCGTACTTCTCGTAGTCACGGCCTCGGTCGTCGTGCTATCGCTACTCGGCTGCACCACCACGCCTGACTCCGCTCACGAGACCCCCGAACTCGAGCGAGTGCGCCTTTCCGGCTCAGGCACGTGCATCCCGCTGCTTCGCCTCCTCACGGACAACTACCCGACCGAAGCTGTCGAGTGGCGCTATCTTCCGGGCCTGCATTCGGGCGGTGGGATCACCGGTGTTGAGAACGGTGAGCTGGAGATCGGGGCCGTGTCGCGCGAACTGAGCGATGAGGAGGCGGCGCTGGGTCTCGTGTATACGCCGCTTTCGAACGACGGCATCGTGATCGCGGTCCACCCCTCGGTGACGATCGATGGGCTGACAACGCAGCAGGTCAAGGACGTCTACGCGGGCATGTATTCGAACTGGAGCGAGCTTGGCGGTCCCGACCTTCCCATCACGATCCTCGACCGCAATGAGGATGAGTCGGCGAAGATCATCATGCGTAAGTACGTCCTCGGTCCTGACCTGGTCATGGCGCCCCAGTCGGTGAGCCTGTACTACGAGTCGGACATGATCGACGGGGTTCAGTCCACCGCCGGTGCGATCGGCTACTTCTCTCTCGGCTACAGCATCTCGCGCGACATCCCGGTGACGCACCTTGCGCTGGACGGCGTGGACGCCACTGTCGAGAACGTCGAGAGCGGGACGTATCCGGTCGTCCGTCCGCTCGGCGTGGTCACATCTCCCGATGCAAGCGCGGACATCCTCGCGTTTCTCGAGTGGGCTACCTCCGAGGAGGCCCGGGGTCTTCTGAGCGCCAACGGGTTCTCTCCGGCGGAGTGAGTGATTAGCCGATGAGACCGCCGGCTTTCGGCCGCCATCTGCACAGTCAGATCGTGCTGCCCTTGCTGGCCGTGCTCGTGATCGTCGGCACCGTCGCGACCATCGTTGCGGTCTCGCTCATCGGCAGGGTGATCAACGGCTGGATCGACGACACCGCGCGGGCGACGTCTGTGGCTGTGATCTCGCAGATCGAGGAGCGAGGCGCAGACGCGGTACAGTCGGCCAAGCTCGCCTCCGAGAATGCGGGGCTCGAGGCGGCCACGAAGTCGGAAGACGTCACCGCGATCTCGGGCCAGCTCGTGCTTCTCAATCAGTCGCTCGAGGCGGACAACCTCATGCTCCTGGACGAGGACGGACGAGTCGTCGCATCGACCGGCGTTCTGCAGGTGATGCCGGGCGACCAGCCGCTCGAAGCGAAGGACCGCGCGTACCTGGCGCTGCTGATGAGCCACCCCATCCTCGCGCGCGTCGGTACCGGGTACACCGTCTCGGCTCTCGAGCCGGTGAAGGGGCCCGACGGTCAGACGCACACGCTCGTTCTCTCGATCATCATCGACGACGACTACCTGGAGACGTTGGCCGAGGACTCAGGCGCCGCCCTTGCGCTCTACGACTCATCGGGCCGACTCGTCGCGAGCGCGGTTCCGTCCACGCTGAGCGACGCGCTCGCGCTGGTGATCGGGGCGCGTTCGCCGGAAGTCGAGGCCGCGGTCGCCGATGCGAAGTCCGGCGAGCCCGAACCCCACCCCCTAGAGGCGGCGGGCGAGGAGTATCGGACGATCGCGCGTAAGGTGATGTTCAGCACCGATCCCACCGACAGCACCGCCTACCTGGTGACAACGGTCGGAACCGGCGTGACTGAGCGAGCCGGTTCGACAACCACGACCCTGATCGTCATGTGGTCGGTGGTCGCCGTCGCCATCCTCTTCGGACTGGGAGTGTGGGTGGCACGAAGCATCTCGGCGCCGCTGGCCAAGCTCTCCGCAAACGCCGCGCACGTTGCCGAGGGGGACTTCTCGGTGAAGGCCGAGATCGCCGGTATCAACGAGGTCAGCGAGCTGGCGGAGAACTTCAACCGCATGACCGACTCGCTGCGCGACCGCAGTGAAACGCTCACCAAGAAGGTCCTCGAACTCGCGACTCTCTACGAGATGAGCCGGTCGCTCGGCGCGACCCTCGAGCTTGAGACGCTTCTCGACTCGGTGCTCGACTCGGCACTGCGGATCTTCGACGTTGAGATCGGGTACGTGACGATGCTCGATCGCGACACGGGCGCACTGGCTGTCCGGGCGTGGAAAGGGACCGACCTCTCGCGGGCCGATGACGCAACGGTGCGCAACTCCATGTCCGAGTGGGTCATTCGCGAGGGTAGGCCCCTCATCTTCAACCCGCAGTCGGGGCGAGACGAGTCCGGAGAGGGTGGGCGAGGCGACAGCTTCTCGGGTGCCCTCGCCGCTCTGTGCGTGCCACTGCCTTCGCCTGACGGCACCATCGGGGCGATCACCGTCGGTAGCCGCAACGCCGATCAGCGCTTCACGAGCGATGATGTGCGACTGCTCGCCACGATCGCAAACCACGTGACGATCGCCGTCGGTAACATCTCGCTCTTCTTGAACGTGCAGGAGGCCTACCTCGCAACCGTCCGTGCGCTTGCTGCGGCGGTGGACGCCAAGGACCCGTATACGCGCGGTCACAGCGACGGTGTGGCCACGTACGCGCTGCGTATCGGGGATGCTCTCAGGTTCTCTCCCGAGCAGATGATCGCGCTCGAAATGGCGGCGTACCTGCATGACATCGGCAAGATCGGTATCAGCGAGGACATCCTGCTGAAGCCCGGCAAGCTCACCGATGCCGAGATGAGCCAGATGCGGCACCACCCGCTCATCGGCGCTAACATCCTCAAGCCCGTCGCTTTCCCGTGGCCCATCGCTCCGATCGTGCGGCACCATCACGAGCACTACGACGGCCACGGGTATCCTGCCGGCCTCAAGTCCGAGGAGATCCCGATCCTGGCACGCGTTCTCACGGTCGCGGACTCCTTCGAGGCGATGGTGGCCGATCGCCCGTACCGGCGTGGACGCTCGCAGCAAGAAGCGATGCTCGAACTCCGTCGCTGCTCGGGCAGCCAGTTCGACCCGCGTATCGTTGACGCGTTCATCGACGTGCTGGAGCATGACGAGATCGAGGTTCTGCAGCCGAGTGATGCCGATGATGAGATCGGTCCCGATGAGGCGCAGGCAGTCTACATCGCAGTGGGTGACGGGATGTTCTCCTGCTTCCGTCGGCTCGGCGGCCCACGCCTGGCGAACAACCTGGAGCGTTCGGTGAACGATCGCCTGCGCGACGAGGGCGTGCCGCTCGTGCTGCAGGCGGGGCGTCTCATGCAGCTCGATGAGGCTCTCGATGACGAGGGCATCGCCACGCACCTGGCGCGCGCGCTGCAGATCATCGGGCAGTGCATCGAGGATGTCTCGGGCACGGGTCTTGCGGACCATTTTCTCGCCGAGGCGCTTGAGAGCCTGCCCGAGCGCATGCGCTCTCACGCCGAGCAACTCGGCTTCACTCCGTCTTCCTGACGCGTCGTCGGTACCGCGCGCGTTTGCTGGTACACTATCTCCCACTGTCGCGCGCCACATCGTGGCGCCGCGCTTTGTGACGAGGGGTAGTCAGATGGCCGTCATCGTGCAGAAGTACGGGGGAACCTCGGTGGGTACGCCCGAGCGCATCCGCGCGGTGGCGGAGCGCATCGTTGCGGCCAAGGAGGCTGGCAACGGTCTGGTCGCGGTGGTCTCGGCGATGGGCGACGTGACCGACGACCTCGTCTCGCTGGCGGCCCAGATCAACCCCGAGCCGCCTGAACGTGAGATGGACATGCTGCTCGCCACCGGGGAACAGGTCTCGATCGCGCTCCTTGCGATGGCGATCCACGCACTCGGCCATGAGGCGATCTCATTCACCGGACCGCAGGTGGGCATCGTCACCGACCACGGTCACACCAAGGCCAAGATCCTCGAGGTGCGCGCCGATCGCGTTCGCGCCGCACTTGCCGAAGGACGGGTCGTCATCGTGGCGGGCTTCCAGGGGATGACCGCTGACGGGCACATCACAACGCTTGGCCGCGGCGGATCCGACACCACCGCCGTTGCGGTGGCCGCCGGCATCGGCGCGGATGTCTGCGAGATCTACACCGACGTCGACGGGGTGTATACGGCCGACCCCCGGGTCGTTCCGGACGCGCGCAAGATCGACGTCATCAGCTACGAGGAGATGCTCGAGCTTGCCGCGAGCGGAGCCGGCGTGCTGAATCTGCGCTCGGTCGAGTTCGCCCGCAATCACGGTGTGGTCATCCACTGCCGCTCGAGCTTCACAGGAGTGCCCGGTACGATCGTCAAGGAGGCTGACGCATCGATGGAGCAGGCCATCATCTCCGGTGTCACACACGACACCTCCGAGGCGAAAGTGACCATTCGCGACCTTCCGGACCGACCCGGCGTGGCCGCGGCCGTGTTCACGCGCATGGCCGAGGCGAACGTGAACGTGGACATGATCATCCAGAACGTGTCCGAGGCCGGCACGACCGACATCTCGTTCACGACACCGAAGGCCGATCTTGTCCGTGCCCGGCGGGCCGCCGATGCGGTCGTCGCCGAACTCGGTGCACGCGAGTGGCTCGTGGACGAGTCGATCGCGAAGGTGTCGCTCGTGGGCGCGGGGATGAAGACCCACCCCGGCGTTGCCGCCCAGATGTTTCGGGCCCTGTCGGATGCGGGGGTCAACATCGACCTCATCGCGACCTCGACGATCCGCGTCACCTGCGTGGTCGAGGCATCTCAGGTTGAGAACGCGGTGCGCGCGCTGCACCGGAGTTTCGGTCTGTCCGAAGGAAGCGTCACTGTCGAGACGGTTCCGGCGTGCGGGGACGGGGAGTAGCCATGGGTTGGGATCGAGTCATGCCTGAAGCGCCGGTCGTCGCGGTCGCGGGAGCCACCGGGGCCGTCGGACGCGAGATGCTCACCGTTCTCGAGCAGCGTCGGTTCCCCGCGTCACGTGTCGTGGCGCTTGCCTCTGCGCGCTCGGCAGGCAAGACGGTGCCCTTCGGCGGCGGCGAACTTGTCGTCGAGGAGATGACCGAGAAGAGCTTCGAGGGCGTGGACATCGCGCTGTTCAGTGCGGGCGCCGTCATCTCGAGGCAGTTCCGCGATGCGGTCACGCGCGCGGGGTGCGTGATGATCGACAACTCCTCGGCATTTCGCATGGATGATGACGTGCCATTGGTGGTGCCCGAGGTCAATCCCGAGCACCTCGCGTGGCACAGCGGCGTGATCGCGAACCCGAACTGTTCGACCATCCAGATGGTGGTCGTCCTCGACGTGCTGCGCTCGCTCGCGCCCATCTCGCGCGTGGTGGTATCCACGTATCAGGCGGCGTCCGGGGCGGGCCAGGCCGCGATGGACGAGCTGTACGCCCAGACGGGGGACTTCCTGGACGGTCGCGCGTTGGTGTCGGAGGCGTTTGCTCATCGGATCGCATTCAACTGCATACCGCAGATCGACGTCTTCCTCGAGGACGGCTCCACCAAAGAAGAGTGGAAGATGGTCGTCGAGACGCAGAAGATACTCGGCGTGCCCGATCTTGCGGTCGCGGCTACGTGCGTGCGCGTGCCGGTGCTCCGCTGCCACTCGGAGGCCGTGAACGTCGAGTTCACCGCCCCGGTGCCGGTCGAAGCGGCGCGTGCGGCCTTGGCTGCCGCTCCCGGCGTGACGCTCATGGACGATCCGGCCGCCAAGGCGTACCCGATGCCGGGCCTGCTCGAGGGCACTGACGACTGCTACGTGGGGCGTCTGCGTGCCGACAGCAGCGTGCCGAACGGTCTGCAGCTGTGGATCGTCGCCGACCAACTGCGCAAGGGCGCCGCCCTTAATGCGGTTCAGATAGCCGAGTCGCTGCTTCGGCGTTAATATTGTCGCAGGTGCACTGACCGCCGGTAGGACACGGCGGAGTCCCACCTGCTGAGGGGAGCGCGGCTATGGCTGAGCAGACCATCCTCATCGTCGAGGACGACGCGACGATCGCTCGTTTCGTCGAGCTTGAACTCGAGCACGCCGGTTTCGGCGTGCTGAGGGCTGGCGAGGGACCGAGCGCGATCGATCTTCTCGAGAACAACGATGTGGACTTGGTGCTGCTCGACCTGATGTTGCCGGGCATCGACGGCATCGACGTCGCGCGGCACATTCGCAAGAAGGGCTCGCACGTTCCGATCCTCATGCTCACTGCGCGCGCCGAGACGCAGGACGTGGTGTCGGGCTTCGACGCGGGTGCCGACGACTACCTTCGCAAGCCCTTTGAGATTCCCGAGCTTCTCTCGCGCATCCGCGCGCTGTTGAAGCGTTCCTCAGGGCCGCCCGTTCAGTCGCCGCTTGAGGCTTCCGGCATCAGGATCGATCCGGAGCGACGGCTCGCCACGCTTGGCGGCGACGCGCTCGACCTCACGGCCAAGGAGTTCGACCTGCTTGCCTATCTCGTCTCCAATGCGGGGCGGGTCATCTCCCGCGACGAGATCCTGGGTGCGGTGTGGGGCACGCAGCACACGACTGATTCGAACGTGATCGAGGTCTTCGTGTGTCACATCCGCAACAAGATCGGTGACCGCGAGAATCGCGTCATCCAGACCATCCGTGGGGTCGGGTACTTCTTCGCGAGGGGCTAGGATCCGCGTGCGGTTCAAGACGATACGGGCACGCGTCGCCGTGCTCTCCTCCCTCTTTGCCGTTCTGCTCGTGGGCGGCGTCACCGTCACGACCTATTTCGTGGTCGCAACCGGTGCTTCTGCGGCCGCGCAAGAGGCGTCGGATCGCCTGTCGCTTTCAGGCCGGCTGCTGCTTGACAGCGCCGTTGACGCCAGCCTGTTCGAGGCGGATCGTCGAGGCCTGAGCGACATCGAGACCCATGCCTACGTGGCTCGCACGATCACTGCCGACGTCCCCGACACGATCACGGCGGGTATAGCCCGGGAGGCCACGATCTCCCTCCATGTGTGGGTCGGTCCCGACTCCGGGCCCGTTGAGGCCTGGTCTGCGGGGACGGCTGCAGCCGGAGGCTCCGCAGCCGACCGGCTGGAGGCGGTTGAGACCGGCGAGGTCGTGAACACCGTGCTGCGCGATCGTCCGCTCGTGGCCGGCATGCTGCTCAGCGCCGACCTCGGCCAGCATGTCGCCTACGTGCCGGTCGACATCCCCGGGATCGATCGGGCGGTGCTTCAGGTCGAGTACTCGCCTTTGGCCGAAGAGACGATGCTCGATACCACGCGGCTGCCGATGCTCCTCGTGGTTCTGCTGTCGCTCGCCATCGCTTTGTTCGTATCGAACCTGACCACACGCTGGACGTTGTCGCTCGTCGATGACTTGAGGCGGACTGCCGACTCGATCGACGTCGGGCAACTTGACGTCCAGCTGCCCGAGGAAGGCGAGAACGAGGTAGCCGAGCTGGCCCGGTCCCTGAATCGCCTGATCGTGAGCCTGCGCCGTCGCAACGAGGCGCAGTCCCGCTTCATCGCGGACGCTTCTCATGAGCTGGCAACGCCGGTTGCCGGCATCCGGGGGTACGTGAACATCCTGCGCGCCTGGGGTGCCGAGGACCCGGCGCTGCGCGAGGAGGCAGTGAGCGCCATCGACCGCGAGTCGCGTCGGATGGCACGCCTGTGCAGCGACCTGCTCTCCATGATCCGCAATGAGGAGGTCGTGGAGTACCGCCAGATCCGCTACGACGTGAACGCGGTCGCGCGCGAGGTTCTTGCCAACGCGGCGACCCGCTACATGGACAAGCAGTTCGACTTCCGCGGTCCCGAGGAAGGTCCGTTGTGGCTCTACGGCGACCCGGACCGGATCGAGGAGGCGCTCGGGATACTCGTGGACAACGCCTGCAAGTACACTCCTGATGGGGGCCGCGTGTCCGTGACCACGAGACGGCATCGAGATCGCGTGGTCATGGACGTGGCCGACACGGGTCTGGGCATACCCGCCGAGGACCTGGCAAACGTTTTCGATCGCTTCTACCGCAGCGACCTCTCGCGCTCCAAGGATACGGGTGGCTTCGGCCTGGGGCTCGCCATCGCAAAGCACATCGTGGACGCCAGTGGCGGTACCATCGTCGTTCGCAGCATCGTAGGAAAGGGCACCACGTTCGAGGTCTCGCTGCCGAGGCAGAGAACCAGGATCGTGTGAGCATGAAGACGCGCACCATCGCACACGCGGGCGTCATCGCGGCGGTGTACGCCGCGCTGACCCTCCTCGTGATACAAAGCCCGTTCGGATACGGACCCGTGCAGTTCCGCCTGTCCGAAGCGTTGACGGTCGTAGCCTGCTTCACGTCGGCGGCGATCCCCGGTCTGTGGATCGGTGCGCTGGTGGCCAACGCCTTCATGCTCTCGCAGTTCGGTGTGCTCGGCCTGTTCGACGTCGTGTTCGGCGCATCGGCCACGCTGATCGGTGCGTGGTGGACCTGGCGTCACCGCGAGCGGCCCGTGCTTGCGCTTGCGGGGCCGGTAGTCGCAAACGCGCTCATCGTGCCCGCCTACCTGCCGATCATGCTGGGAGGCGCAGCCGGTCTGGACTTCTACAGCATCCGGGCACTCGGCATCAATGCATCGGGTGCGTGGTGGAGCATGTACCTCTTCGGCGTCATCAGCGTAGGTGTGGGTCAGGCCGCCGTTGTGTACGGGCTGGGCCTTCCGCTACTCGGCGTCTTGAAGCGGCTCGGCGCTGGACGCATGCTATCGGACAGAACGTGAGATGGGGAGCGTCGTGAAGCAGACCGCTTTGGAGACCGCGCCGCTGATCGATCACCTCAAGGACTCGTGCAACGAGTGCTGGGGGTGCGTTCGCGTGTGCCCGGTGAACGCGATCCGCGTGATCAGCGGCTGCTCCGAGGTCGTACACGAGAAGTGCGTCGCCTGTGGGCTGTGCGTGACCGAGTGTGGGCGCGGCGGTCACATCGTGAGGGACGACACGCCGCTCGTTGCCGAGCTGCTTCGCTCGCGGCGACCGGTGGTTGCACTGCTTGCGAGCGAGTTCATCGCTGCGCTTCACCCCATGGCCGTCGCGCAGGTGGAACGCGCGCTTGAGATGCTCGGCTTCCGGGCGGTCGAGACGACCCTTCTCGGCGAGGAGATCGTCGCCGAGGCGTACGAGCAGCTCCACCATCGCGACGACATGCTCATCAGCATGCGCTCGACCTGTCCGGTCGTGGTCGACTTCGTCCGCAAGTTCTACCCCGGCCTCGTGCCTGCCCTGGCGCCCATCGTCCCGCCGTACATCGCTCAGGCCCGGCTCATTCGCGCGCTCTACGACCCCGATACCGCAATCGTGTACGTGAGCCCGTGTTTCGCCCGCAAAGACGAGTTCCGGGATCCCGAGTTCGTCGGCGCAATCGATGCCGTCATCGACTTCCTCGAGCTGAAGCGGCTCATCGAGTCCACGAGCGACAACGACGTGTCGGGACATCAGGCTACGCTGGCCAGCCGCCCGAACGTCCTCAAGGAGATCTCACTCACCGACGGCTTTCCACGCCAGACGCTCGTCTCACGGGACCTTACCGATTCGACCGTGCACATCGTGCGGGGCCTCGACGAACTGGGCCGTCTGCTCCGCGCGCTCACGGCAGGCGAGGTGGGCCCGACGATCATCGACGCTCTCAACTGCGAGGGCTGCATCGACGGCCCCGCGGTGAACCCGGGCCTGTCGGTATTCGCGAAGCGCAACATCGAGACAGGCGCACGGCAGCACCCGGGGACAACACGGGTGAGCACGCGAGCGATCCTCGGCGTACTGCCGTCGGTGGAGACCGTCCGCTCGTTCGCGGCTGCTCCAATAGCGGTACACCGGCCGTCCGAGGAGCAGGTCGATGAGATCCTGGCGGCAGGCCGCCTCACGCGCGAGACGGCACCGGACTGCGGCGCCTGCGGCTGGGGTAGCTGCGTGGAACACGCCGCAGCGATCTTCAACGCCGAGTCTTCCTGGGATCTGTGCCTGCCGCTCCAGCGTGCGCTTTACGAGGAGCAGGGCACTGCGCTCGACGAGAACCGCACCGCCCTCGAGGCGGCACAGACGCTCGATCCGGGCACTGGTCTGTGGAACCGGCGAGCATTCTCCGACCGGCTCGACGTGGAGCTTGCACGGCACATTCGCTACAGCTCGCCGCTCGCCGTCGTGTTGATCGACATCGACGGATTCGCGGCAGTGAACGAGTTGCTCACGCGCGAGGGCGGCGATGCGGTCCTCGCCGCGATAGCCGAGCGGATCGCCGGATCGCTGCGCGCGACCGACTTCCCGGCACGCTGGGTCGGCGACCAGTTCGCGGTCATCCTGCCGGGGATTGGCAAGACGGCCGCCTTTGCCGTGGCCGAGAAGCTGCGGGCGTCGATCGGAGAGGGTGCCTTCACCGTACAGACGGGCGGGTATACAGGTGATGTGGGCGTGACCGCCTCGCTTGGCGTCGCGGCCGCCTCCGCCGCACTCAACGACGCACAAGAGCTGCTCGAGGCAGCCGACGTTGCGCTGCACGAGGCGATGAACGCCGGGAAGGACAGAGTGCATCTGGCGCCCGGCTAGGAGGTCATCATGCACGAGGCCTTGCTCTGGGAACCAGACGGCGACCGCGTCCACTGTCTCCTGTGTCCGAACGACTGTCGGATCGCCGACGGCGCGCGTGGGACGTGCGGCGTCCGGGAGAACCGCGGCGGCGTCCTCCAGGCACTCACCTACGGGCTCGTGTCCTCGGTGGCGGTCGATCCGATCGAGAAGAAGCCGGTCTTCCACTTCCGCCCCGGCACGCGTGCGCTCTCGATCGGTAGCGTCGGCTGCTCCATGCGCTGCGGTCACTGCCAGAACTGGCAGATCAGCCGCGCGCGTCCCGGCGAGGAGACGCGACTCGACCGGCTGCCCGCCGGGGAAGTGGTGGCGCTGGCCGACGAGCACGGGTGCGAAGGGGTGGCGTTCACCTACAACGAGCCGGTCATCTGGATCGAGTACGTGCTCGATGTCGCGCGCGCGTGCAAGGAGGCCGGACTGTACACCGTGATGGTGACCAACGGCTACATCACCTCGGCCGGACTCGACCTCATCGGCGAGCACATCGACGTCTGGCGCGTGGACGTGAAGGGGTTCAGTGATGGGGTCTACCGCGAGCTGTGCAAGGTGCGGTCGGTCGCTCCGGTGCTGGAGGCCGCCGAACGGGCGCAGACGCGCTGGGGGATGCACGTGGAGGTCGTCACGAACGTGATCCCGACGCTCAACGACGACGACGAGACGCTGACCGGCATCGCGCACTGGATTCGGGACACGCTCGGTCCGGACACGCCGTGGCACATCACGCGCTTCTTCCCGTACCTCGAGCTCGATCACCTGTCGCCTACGCCGGTAGCGACGCTCGAGCGGGCGCGGCGTATCGGTCTCGAGTCCGGTCTCCACTTCGTCTTCCTCGGCAACGTTTCGGTGCCCGGCGGCGAGGACACCGTCTGCCCGAAGTGCGGTGAGGTC
This sequence comes from Coriobacteriia bacterium, assembly GCA_030652115.1. Taxonomy (NCBI): domain Bacteria; kingdom Bacillati; phylum Actinomycetota; class Coriobacteriia; species Coriobacteriia bacterium. The sequence goes on from JAUSBK010000003.1 coordinate 84,749, forward strand.
GCGATTGCGCGGACGGGATACACGATCACGGCGCGCGCGGTTCGCGACGGGGCGTGTTCGCGCTGCGGGACTCCGCTCGGCGTGAAAGGGTCCGGGTGAGTCGCGCCAACCAGGTGAACCCACGAACGGCTAGAATACTACACACGTCTATCCGGCCCTCCGGGCCAGCGCATACGTGAAGGGACGTCCGTGCAACCTACCGTCGTGATCCCTACCTTCTGGACAAGACGCCGAAGCCGCGGCTTCGAGCGGTCGAGCGTCCGTTTCGACCACCCCACTCCGCTCGGCGAGACCGGCACGCTGCCCGACTGCCTTCGCTCGCTCGAGGCCGTTCAGGGACTGGGTCGCGTCGTCGTCATCGTCGCGGTCACCGATGCTGCGATCGAACATGCGGCCGAAGACCGCGTGCTCGAGATCCTCGCGGACTTCCCGGGCATCGATGCGCTGGTATGCGGCCCGGCCGAGATCGGCTCGCTGCATCGCCGAATGGAGCAGCTGGAGTTTGCGGATCTCATAGATGGCGTGAGCCTGTCGGGGTACGGCGGCGTGCGCAATGTGGGTCTCGTGCTGGGTTCGGTGCTCGGTAGCGAGACCGTCGTGTTCCTCGACGACGATCAGGTGATCACGGACCCGTCGTTCCTCGCCCGGGCGGTTCAGGGCATCGGCCAGCGCGACGGGCAGGGCCGCACGGTGCTCGCGAAGAGCGGCTTTTACGTCGACGATGCCGGGGCGTATGCGCTGGCGGGTGAGACGCCCTGGTCCGATACGTTCTGGCGTCAGCGCGAGCTCTACAACAGGGCCATGGCGCAGGCGATGAAGCCGCCGCGGATCAAGCCCACCGCGCTGGCCTTCGGCGGGTGCCTGACGCTGCACCGGGACATGTACTGCAACGTCTCGTTCGACCCGTGGGCGGTGCGCGGTGAGGACATAGACTACGTGATCAACGCGCGCATGCACGGCGGCGACGTGTTCCTCGACTCAGAGTGGTCGATCATCCATCGGCCGCCCGCGCAGGCGAGCCAGGCGGCCCGCTTCCGGGACGACGTCTACCGGTTCGTCTACACGCACAGGAAGCTCGAGTTCTCCAAGTCGCAGGTCGACCTGCGACAGGTGACCGCCGAGTCGCTCATGCCCTATCCGGGGCACCTCGTCGACTCTTCGGTGAACTGGCGGTCGCGGATCACCGCCTTGCTACGATCGTTCTCGGGCAAGGAGCGGGGTGCGTACCTGACGATCGGCCGAAAGGCCGTTCCCGAGGCGCAGCACTACGCGCGCGAGAACTGCGAGCGGTACTTCGCGTTCCAGCGCCGGTGGCCGATGCTGACCGACCGCGTATGGAACGATGTCGCGCTGAAGTCGCTGTTCACGGGCGAGCGGCGCGTGGACCGCGGGGCGCTCACGGGCCGCTTCCCGGTCATACAGGCCGACTGAGGCGATGCCCATGGAGGGACCGCTCACCGTGGCCATCGGCCTCGTGGCAGGGGTCCTCTCGGGGATGTTCGGTATCGGTGGCGCGCTTGTCACCACGCCCGCCATCCGATTGCTGCTGGGCCGCCCCGAGCTCATCGCGGTGGGAACGCCTCTGCCTGTCATCATCCCAACGGCCGTGGCCGGCGCGCTTGTCTACGCGCGGCGGGGCCTGATCGACACGCGCACCGGCTTCGCCGTCGGTGCGATCGGCGGCGCCTTCGCGGTGCTCGGTGCGCGCGCTACCACGCTCGTCGGCGGAGATGTGGTGCTCGTTGTCACGGCAGCGCTTATCTGTTGGACCGCGATCGACATGCTGTACCTGGCGTTTCGGTCCGCGCGGCCCGAGCACGAACGCGTCTCTCATGCCGAGCGGACGCGGTCGTGGTGGTGGCTGGGCGGTCTTGGCGCGATAGCGGGGCTGTACTCGGGCTTCCTCGGCCTCGGCGGCGGGTTCATCGTGGTCCCGGCCCTGATCCGCTTCTTCGGCTTCCCGCCGAAACGGGCGGTGGCCACGAGCCTCGTGGTTGTAAGCGTGCTTGCCATACCGGGCACCATCACGCACTACCTGCTCGGCAATGTGGACGTCGGCCTCGCATTGCTGCTTGCTGCGGGCGTTGTTCCTGGCGCGCTGCTGGGAGCGCGGATCACGTCCATAGCGAGCGAGCGGCCGGTGCAGGTGGGCTTCGCCATCGTGCTGCTCGCCGTCGGGGCAGTACTCGCGGCTACCGAGCTTGGGATCGTCTGAATGGCCGCTCAGCGCTTCCGCCCCGCCACTTCCGCCGAGATCGGCCGCCTTGCGCGCACGCTAACGGCCACACGCGTCTTCGGCGACGCGCTGGAACTGCAGGCGGTCTCAGGCGCGGAGTCCTGGAGGGTGCAGGTCAGCAGCAAGGGTGATGTCGTGGTGCTGGGCCGCTGGCGGGACCACCTGCCGTACCTCTCGATCGAGGCGCTCTGGTGTCCAGTGAGTCGTTCGGAAATGGCGCTGGCCGAGATCCGCCGGATCGCCACGGAGCAGGGAATGAACGACGTCATCAGCCCGCCCACGCCTGTGGAAGACATGCACTTCTACGAGTCGGCCGGCATGCGCATCCATACGCTCGTGTCCGCATACCGGCTGGTACGGTCGGCCGATGCTCCCGCCACGGACCCGCCTCAAGAGGTGAGTCTTCGAGTCGCCGGAGCGCAGGATCTGCCGGCCCTGCTCGATCTGGACGCGCGCTGCTTCGATGCGTTCTGGCGCTACGACCTCAGGCACCTCGAGCGTTTCCTGGCCTCGGCCAGGCTGGCCCTCGCCGAGCGTGGCGGTGAGGTCGTCGGCTATACTCTGTGCACGTTGAGCGGTGGCGAGGGGCTTCTCGGCAGACTGTGTGTCGCGCCCGAGTGGCGGCGGCGCGGAATCGGCTCCGCGCTCGTGCGTGACGCGGTCGGGCATGTGTGGGAGCAGGGCGGACGCAACGTGACGCTCTCAACGCAGATCGACAACGCGGCGTCGCAGGAGCTGTATCGCCGAGAGCGCTTCAGGGACACAGGCCGCAGCTACGCCTTCCTGAGATTCGGGACCGACGAGAGGGTGAGGTGAGGGCGATCTCAACCATGCGTTCGTGGGTGGTCGACGCCACGCTGCTCATCGCGACCTCCATCATCGCGATCGTCGTCGGGATGGGGCTCATCATCTCGCTGCCCCGCACGGTCTTCGTAGTGGCGATCGGAGGCCTGGCGCTGGTGGCCGTGGGGACCGCGGTGGCGCGGGTCGCTACCCGCCCCGACCACCTGCGGGCGATGCAGTCGCACCAGATCCTTGAGATCGCTGACCGGTCGCTGGCGTATCTGAGGCGCGGCCTGGATCCCGAAACAGCCCAGGAGGTTTGCCGGCTCGCGCTCGAGGAGAGCGAGGCCGCAGCGGTGGCCATCACCGATACCGAGCAGGTGCTGGGCTTTGCGGGGATCGGGGAGGACCACCATGCCGTGGGCCGTCCGATCATGACGCGGGCAACGCGCGAGTCCATCGAGATGAACGAGCACCGCATCCTCGGCTCGAAGGAGGAGATCGGTTGCCCGAAGCGCGACTGCATGCTGCGTGCCGCAATCGTGGTTCCGCTCGAGATACGCGGCGGGGCCGTGGGTACCCTCAAGTTCTACTACACAACGCCGCGCCTTCTGAACGAGACCCAGGTGACGATGGTGGAGGGGTTGGCGGGCCTGCTCTCCACACAGCTCGAGCTCTCGGAGCTCGAACGCCAGACGGCACTCGCGTGCCGGATGGAGCTCAAGGCGCTGCAGGCGCAGATCAACCCGCACTTCCTGTTCAACACGATCAATACGATCGCGATGCTCATCCGAACCGACCCCGGCACGGCGCGCGAGCTGCTGCGCGAGTTCGCGTCGTTTTACCGTCGTACGCTCGAAGACAACGAGGGTCTGATACCGCTGCGACAGGAGCTCGAGTACGCCCTCACATACCTCCGCTTCGAGCAGGCGCGATTCGGCGACCGCCTGATCGTTGCCGAGGAGTTCGAGGCGGGCGTCCTGGACGTGTCGGTTCCCGCGTTCATCCTCCAGCCGCTCGTTGAGAACTGCGTGCAGCATGGGGTGTGTCCCGATCGCCCGCTCACCATCAAGCTCACCGGCTCCCGCGAGGGCCGGGTCATCCGGGTGCACGTTACAGACGACGGGTCGGGAATCGGCGAAGCCGAGCTGCCGCGCGTGCTTGAGGCCGGATTCGGCAAGGGGCTAGGCATCGCGCTCAAGAACGTGGACGATAGACTGAAGGGGCACTTCGGGCCCGGAAGTGGGCTTGCGGTGGACAGCGTCGAGGGCCAGGGGACGACCGTGACCGTGTCGATCGTCGTACCCCTGGAGGAGGTGAGCGAGTAGAGCGATGCTTAAAGCACTGCTCGTAGACGATGAGGTGCCCGCTCGCTCCGAGCTGCGTTTCCTGCTGGGCGAAGCAGGCGGAGTCGAGGTCGTCGGTGAAGCGGGGAGCGCGAGTGAGGCGCTTCAGCTCATCAAGGCGATCCCGTACGATGTCGTATTTCTCGATGTGAACATGCCGGGGCTCTCGGGAATCGAGCTTGCCGAGACACTCACCGGGCTCGCCCATCCGCCAGCGATCGTGTTCGTGACGGCGCACAGCGAGCATGCCGTACAGGCGTTCGAAGTGGCCGCGGTGGACTATCTCGTGAAGCCGGTCGAGATCCGCAGACTACGGATGGCTATCGATCGGTTGGTGCCGGCCACAGAGACGCCGGCGCGCCTCGAGCGGCTTCCCGTGGAACGCGGAGGCCGCAAGCTGCTTCTCCAGGTAGCCGACATCTGCCACATCATGGCGAAGGACGATTACAGCTACATATACACGGACGGTGAGCGTTACCTCTCAACGCTCTCGCTCGCCGATCTGGAGCAGAAGCTCGAGCCGCAGGGCTTCTTCCGGGTGCATCGTCGCTACCTGGTCAACCTCGCGCAGGTCAAAGAGGTTGCGCCGATGTATGGCGGCACGATGGAGCTCACACTCAAGGATGCTTCCGAGACCCGCATACCTGTCTCCCGCAGGCGCGCCCCGGCACTCAAGCGGTTCCTGGGGCTGTGAGCGATGAAGCTCGGCGCGGTATCTGATACCCACGGGACTCTCCCGGAATCTGCCGCTTCGGTGCTTGCGGGCGTGGATCGCATCGTCCACGCGGGGGACATCGGCAGTCAGCGCGTCCTCGATGACCTTGAGTCGATCGCACCGGTGATCGCGGTGCACGGGAACATGGACACCGGACAGCTCGAGTGGCGTCTTCTGGACACCGCCGTCCTGCGCATGAACGACCATCGCATCCTCGTTGCCCACAAGGCGAGCGACGTGATCGCCTCGGGCATTCCTGAGGGCGTCTCGGTGATCGTGAGCGGGCACACGCATCGCCCCGCCATCGAGCAGGTCGGAGACGTGCTGTTCGTCAACCCGGGCAGCGCGGGCGGCAAGAACCGCGACGGTCGTGGCGCCACTGCCGCGATCATCGACCTCGCCGTCTCCCCGCCATCGGCGCAGATCGTCGATCTGCCGTAGACACTCCCCACGCTCCAGAACGGCGGTAAGCGGTACTTCCGCGCGGTGAGCGGCGGGTACGCCGTTCTCCGACGGTGAGGCAGCCGTCTGCCGGCGCATTCCGCCCTTCCGCCGAGGCTTCGCCACCGCAGGCGGCAGGTTCGTTCCGCACGTCCCCTCATGCTCGTAGCCTTGTGGTGCGGGCGTGCGCACGCCGCCCGACAGTCGCTGGGAGGTGGAACGCATGGAGGTCTGCATCAAAGGCTCAGCCGAGTCAGTGAAGCTCGGCGATATCGATGAGGTTTGCGTCGAGATCGGTCGCATCCTGCTGCCGACGGATGGCTCCGAGCCTTCGGTCGCGGCCACGGAGTACGCAGTGGCCCTCGCCAAGACGTTTGGCGCGACGGTGAAGGCCATTTACGTCGACACGGGGCTTGAGGCGCTCGAGTACCCCGAAGAGGTCATGACGGAGGACGTCTACGAGGGCGTTCATCCGTCGATCAAGGGACTCGCCCTCGCGTACACGCTCTGTGAGCGCAACGGAGTCGAGTGCGAGGTCGAGATCGTTCAGGGCGGCGTGGCCAAGCGCATCGTCGCGACGGCCGAGGACTGGAAGGCCGACATGATCGTCATCGGCGACACCGGCCGCACCGGCCTCAAGCGCATCGCGCTCGGCAGCGTGGCCGAGACGGTCGTGAAGGGCTCGCCTATTCCCGTGTTCGTTGTGAAGTCCGACTGACCGCCGGAGACCCGGCTCGCTCAAGACAAGAGGAGGTGCACACATGCCAGACTCGAAACTGCACGTCATCTCGACGGTCTCCGGTGATTCGCAGCATATCCGGCACGGCGACCACACGGACACCATCGAGAGCGTCGACATCGTGTTCCGCGCCCAGCGCAAGCTGAGCTTCACGTACGGTGCGATCTTCTTCGCTGTGACGCTCGCTATCCCCGCCGCTTCGGTGTGGTGGGAGGGCTGGTACGCGGTGCCGATCTGGGGCGGTTTCACCGCCAACTACCTGGTCGTTTCACTGCTTTACTACATCTTCTTGTGGACCATGGCCTGGACCTACTCCAAGCAGGCCGACAAGCTCGATGAGCAACTCATGGACATGGCCACAGCGATCACGGCCACTGAGACTGCGAAGGAGGTGGAAGCCGAATGAACACGATAGCCATCGTTCTCGTCATCGCTCTGATCGTCTTCACGATCTCGCTCTCGATCTTTAGCCGCCGCTTCACGCGCACCACTGCCGACTTCTACCTGGCAGGCCGCAAGGTCGGGTCCTTCTCGAACGCCTCGGCGATCTCTGGCGACTACCTCTCCGCCGCCTCCTTCCTGGGAGTCGCGGGAGCGGTGTACGCATCCGGACTCGATGGCGTGTGGTACGCTGCGGGCTTCGCCGGCGGCTTCATGGTCGTGGTGCTCTTCATCGCCTCGGCGCTCAGGCGCTTCGGCGAGTACACCGTGGCCGACTTCGCGTTCGGGCGCTTCGGCTCGAACCGCATCCGGCTGATCACCGTCATCGCGGTGTTGCTCACGTCGCTCTTCTACATGGCGCCGCAGATGTTCGGCGCCGGGACCACGTGGCAGGTGCTGGTGGGCAAGGGCGCATTCGGCATGGACCCGTACACCACAGGCGTTGTCGTCGTCGCCGGCATCATCGCTTTCTACGTGGCGGTCGGCGGTATGAAGGGCACGACGCTGAACCAGATCTTCCAGTTCTGGTGGCTCGCGTTCGCGATGACCATGGTCGTCATCTTCTCGTTCGGCAACGGCTTCAGCTACCCGCAGGCGCTTGCCGATGCATCCGAGAGCCCGATCGTGAACACCAAGCAGATGACCGTCGCTGAGCTCACGACTGAGAATCCTGCGACGGGCAAGACCCCGTACGACTCAGCCGCAAGCCTCATGACCGAGGAGGAGCTCGCGAAGGTCGATGAGTTCATCGCCAGCGATGCCGAAGGCAAGATCCCGGTAGCGCTGCCTTCCGCAAACAAGCTACACGAGCTGCGTGACCAGCTCTTCTCCGAGCCCGGTCATCGCTACAACACGTTCGACCAGTTCTCGATGGTGCTCGCACTCGTGTTGGGCACGGCCGGACTGCCGCACATCCTGAACCGGTACTACACCAACCCGTCCGGTTCGGCAGCCCGTCGCTCCACCTTCTGGGTGCTCGTGTTCATCGGGACGTTCTACATCTTCGCGCCGATCGCCGGTCTCGCCGGACTTGGCTTCATCAAAGAGTACCTCGCGGGCGGCGGCACCCTCAATGCAGCCACCGTGCACGGTCTGCTGGTCAAGCCCGACCAGGTCATGCCGACCCTCGCGGAGATCCTCGGCGGCCAGTGGCTGATGGGCATCGTGTCCGCCGGAGCGTTCGCGGCCATGTTCTCGACGGTGGGCGGTCTGCTCATCGCAGCGGCGTCGGCCATCGGCCATGACGTGTACGAGAAGTACGTCGATCCCAACGCCACTGAGGCCAAGCGCGTGGCCGTGGGCAAGATCGCGGTGCTGGCGTTCGCTGCCCTCGCACTGTTCATCGGTCTAGCCATCCCCAAGTACGGTCTGGACCAGGCATACCCGGCGCTCATCGCCATGATGGTGACCTGGGCGTTCTCGGTCGGCGCCTCGGCCTTCGTGCCGATGCTGCTCACCGGCATCTGGTGGAAGGGTACGACCGAGAGGGGCGCGACCGCAGGTATGCTCGTTGGCCTGATCAGCGCCATTTCGATCATCTTCCTGAACATCTTCCAGCAGCTTGGGACGGTCGGAAAGGAAGGCATCCTCGGGTTCTTCGGGGCGCTCACCTTCCCGGTGCTCTTCACGTTCCCGCTGGGCCTGCTCACCATCATCATCGTGAGCAAGATCGACGGGCAGCTTCCCAAGAACGTGGATCAGATCTGGATGCGGATCCACGGAACGGCGAGCGAACGTCACGAGAAGCAGCACGGTCTCGACAAGGTCGGCAGCATGTTCACAAAGGGCAAGTAGGCGTCTCGGGTCCCACCCCCCAGTAGGGACCCAGAGCGCGGCGCGCCGGCTCCACCGAGAGGTGGGGCCGGCGCTGTCGTTTCGGCGGGAGGGCTCAGCCTGCAGCGGCGATGATGTCCGCCGCGAGCTCACCGATGTCCTGAGCGCTCGTCGACGGCAAATCGACGCGCAGGATGCGGCGGTCGTGGCGGGCGAGTGTAACGAGATCGCCCTCGGCCTGCGCGCGGTGCAGCGCGGCGAGTGTGAAGCGCTTGCCGGGGATCTCGATGTCCTCGCGATCGCGCGCGGTCACCAGCACGAAGACGCCGGTGTTCGGGCCGCCCTTGTGCAGCTGACCGGTGGAGTGCAGGTAGCGCGGACCGAGTTCGAGGCAGACCGCGCGCCCGGTCGTGCGCGAAAGGTGGGCGCACGCTGCCCGGAGCGGTGCGAGCCGCATTTCGTCCTCGGGCGCGTAGACGAGCAGGGCGAGGTAGTCGCCCTCGCGCGTGGCATCGATGGCAGTACGGAGCACCCCCACGCGGTCTGCGGGGAGCGGCTCGGGCGCAGCGAGCGCCCCGGCGAACGTGATCCACGTGCCGCTGAGATCGGCGACCGCGGCGGGCACGGAGGCGGCTCCGCCCTCAAGGATCTCCGTGGTCGCCTTCTTCGCCTCGGTCACCGCTGGCTCGTCGAACGGGTTGACGCCGAGCAGCACGCCTGCGAACGCCGTCGCGAACTCCCAGCGCACGAACTCGGCCGCCACGTCGAAGACATCGGTGACGGTGAGCTCGAAGACCGGGTGGTCGGCGGCCACGTTCCGTGACCAGTCGGCGAGCGTCGTGTCGTCGCTAAAGCGGATGACCACGACCGCGCGGTCGGGACCGTAGCCCGAGGGCGTGGAAGGCTCGGTCTCGATCACCGGGACGACGCCCTTGCCGTCCTTGCCGAGCGACTCGGCCACCAGCTGCTCGATCCACAGGCCGAATGGCCGGAAGCGCTCACCGGTCACGAGCGTCAGCTTGTCCGCGCCGGCCTCCCAGGAGTCAGCGATCCAGCTGGCGAGCAGGGCCGCAGGATTCTCGGCCACCGGCGCGGCGCACGCACGCTCCATCGCCTCCGCGCGACTGATGAGGGTCGGCACGTGGACGCCGATGAGCGCGGCGGGTGCGAGCCCGAACATCGACAGCGCCGAGTAGCGACCGCCGACGGTGGCCGGACCCGTGAGCGCCGTGCGCATGAGCTCGCGCTCGCGCAGCTTCTCGAGTGGGGAGCCCGGATCGGTGATGACGATGCAACGCCGGCCTGCCTCGCGGCGGTTCATGCCTTCGGCGGTGAGCCATGCGTGCACGATCGCGTAGAGCGACAGCGGCTCGATCGTCGAGCCCGACTTGCTCGCGATGAGCACGTAGGTGTGCTCCCGGTCGAGCGTTGCGAGCAGCTCGGTGATCTGAACCGGGGAGGTGGTGTCCAGCACATGGAGCCTGGGAAAGCCGTCCGCCTCGCCGATGATGCGGGCCATCACGAGCGGTGCAAGCGACGAGCCGCCCATGCCGAGCAGCAGCAGATCGGTGGCACCCTCGGAACTGAGAGCCTTGGCCAGACCATCGAGCAGCGGCAGACGTCCCGGCGCCTTCTCGGCGAGGTCGGTCCAGCCGAGGCGCTGCATGATGGGAATCCGCAGATCGATGTCGTCACTGAACAGCGACGCGTCGCGCGAGCGCAACCGCGCAACCGCGTCCAACGTCTCAAGCCGCTCGAGCGAACCCATGGCGCCTCCTCATGCGTTTCCGGTCTCGAGCACCGCGTCGGGCGCCTCGATTCCGGGCATCGGTTCCATTCTAGCCACCAGCACGCCTCCGAGCACCACGAGTGTGCCGCCGATGAGCGTTGCCGCGGTCAGTGGCTCGCTGAGGAAGAGCGCAGCGAAGATCACCGCGCTCACCGGTTCGGCGTACATCAGGATGCCGGCGTGGTCGGCGCGGACGCGACGGAGTCCCGAGAGGAAGACGAACCCCGTGAGCGCGGTGTGGACGACGCCGAGCGTTGCGAGCGCCGCATACGCGCCTGCGGACGTAGGTGCGCCGCCGTGGGTGTAGGACCAGATCACGAGCGGCAGCAACACGATCGAGGCCACGCCATACTCGCCGAGCATGAGCGCGCCGCTCGAGATGTCGCGGATGATCTTCTTCGAGCGCAACAGCAGTGCGGCGTAGGTGAGGGCCGAGGCCGCGGCGAGTCCGGCGCCGAGCGCCTGTCGTCCGCCGCCGAGTGCGAGGCCGTGCTGCGCGAGGATTATCACGATGCCGCCGAGCGCGAGGCCGAGCGGCAGCACGATCCGGCGGTCGAACCGCTCGCCGACAACCAGCGGCGTGAGCGCTGCGACGAACACGGGGCCCGTGTAGCCGAGCAGTTCGGCGGTGGCCACCTCGGTGAGGTCGAGCGCGGTGAGGAACAGCAGCCAGTTCACCATGAGGAGCAGGCCTTGCGTGATGACCTGCCACCACTTGCGCCTGTCGAGCGAGGCGACCTCTCGCCAGCCACCGGTCGCGAGCATCCAGATGCCGATCACGATCGTGGCAAAGAAGACGCGGTAGAAGACCTTCACCCACGGGTCGCCGTCGGCAGCGCGCAGCACGAGCGGGATGGTGCCCCACACGATGCCGGTGAGCGCCACTCTGATCAGGCCGGAGACCCGCTCGCCGGAGGTCGCTGCGACGTCGTGCGGCATGGCGTGCTAGCAGATCCGGGGCAGCTGCTCGCCCACGAGCATGTCCATGATGCGTGTTGCGCCGAAGGCGGTGCGCACGTACACCTTGCCTGCAGGCCCCTCGGCGACCGTGCCGATGACGACGGCCTCGGCGCCGTACGGCGCGGCCTTCATCGCCCCAAGCGCCGCCTCGGCCTCATCTGCCGGTACGACGGCGACCATCTTGCCCTCGTTCGCCACCTGGAAGACGTCGTAGCCGAGCATCTCGCACGCGCCGCGCACCTGGTCGTTCACCGGCACGCTGAGCTCCTCGACGGTGATCGACACGCCGGATGCGCTCGCGAGCTCGTTAAGCGTGCTGGCGAGCCCGCCGCGCGTGGGGTCGCGGAAGCACCGCACGTCAGGCGCGGCGGCGAGCACCGCGGCGACGAGCGCGGAGAGGGGTGCGGCGTCGGTACGGATGTCGGTCGAGAACGACAGTCCCTCGCGGGTGGAGATGACCGCGATGCCGTGGTCGCCGAGCGTGCCGGAGAGCAGCACCACGTCGCCAGCCTTGCAGTGCGACCCGGACAGATCGAGCCCGTCGGGCAGTACGCCCACGCCAGCGGTGTTGATGTACACGCCGTCGCCGTGTCCGCGTTCCACGACCTTGGTGTCTCCGGTGACGATGCGCACGCCCGCCTCGGCGGCCGCGTCGTGCATCGAGACGATGATGCGCTTGAGCTCCTCGACCGGCATGCCCTCCTCGAGCACGAAGCCGACCGAGATGTAGAGCGGCGTGGCGCCCGAGGTGGCGACGTCGTTCACGGTACCGCAGATCGCGAGACGGCCGATGTCGCCGCCGGGGAAGAAGAGCGGGTGCACCACGTAGGTGTCGGTGGAAAACGCGAGTCGCGCTCCCGGGAAGGGGAGCGAGGCCGCATCGTCCATCCGCAGCAGCACCTCGTCGCCAAACTCGGCCACGAACAGCTCCTCGATGAGTTCCTTCATCATCGTGCCGCCGCTGCCATGAGCGAGCAGGATGCGGTCAGCGCGCATAGGTCGGACCTCCGTCATCCGTGGGGCGGTGCCGTGGGCCGGATCGGCCCGACGCCGCCTACTCTTTGCCGTAGTCGGTGTAGCGGTAGTACGCCGCGCACGAGCCTTCGCTCGACACCATGCAGGGGCCGATCGGATGCTCCGGCGTGCACCCCTTGCCGAAGAGCTTGCAGTCGAAGGGGAGCGTGACACCGCGCAGCACGTCGCCGCACTGGCAGCCCTTGATCTCGCGCGGCTCAGGAGGCGTGCACGGCACGCGCACGCGGGCGTCGTACTGCGCGAACTCGGGGCGCAGCGCCAGGCCCGTGCCCGGGATCACGCCGATCCCGCGCCATTCGGCATCGACCGGCTCGAATGCGGCCTCCATCGCGGCTACCGCCGTGGGGTTGCCCTCGGCATCCACACCGCGACCGTAGGCGATCTCCACCTCGGCACGGCCCTCGGCGAGCTGCTTGGAGAGCATCCACACACCCTGGAGCACGTCCACCGGCTCGAAGCCGGTGATCACGCTCGGCACCCCGTACTCGCGCGCGAGAAACTCGTACGGCTCGGTGCCGATGATGGTGGAGACGTGACCGGGCAGGATGAAACCGGTGATCTGCACCTCGGGATCGTTCACGAGCGCGCGCAGCGCCTCGGGCACGGTCTTGTGGAGCGACAGCGCCGACCAGTTGGGGAGCTCGCGCCGGGCAGCTTCACGGATGGTGAGCGCCACGGTGGGAGCGGTGGTCTCGAAGCCGACGCCGAGGAAGACGACGTGCTTGTCGGGCTCCTTCTCAGCGATGGTGAGCGAGTCGAGCGGGGAGTAGACGATGCGCACGTCGCGGCCGTCGGCCTTCTCTCCCGACAGCGATGAGTACGAGCCCGGCACCTTCATCATGTCGCCGAAGGTCGCCAGCACTACGCCAGGCTGACGGGCGATCTCGATCGCGAGATCGATGTCGGGGTTCGCGGTGACGCAGACCGGGCAGCCCGGACCCGAGAGCAGGGTGATCGTCTCGGGCATGAGGCCGCGGAGGCCGTGCTTGGCGATCGCCATCGTGTGCGTGCCGCAGACCTCCATGAGCTTGCAGGGCACGGTGGCGGTGGCGTGGATCGCGTCCACAAGGCGCTTCGCGACCTCCGGGTCGCGGAAACCGTCGAGGACCGAGCTCACGAGGCAGCGGCCTCGGCGGCGTCGGCCTCGGCCTCGGCTGCCAGCTCGTCGGCGGTACGGATGCCCATCTGGCGCAGCATCGCGAGACTCTCCTGGGCGAACTCCTCGTCGATCACCTGGATCGCGAAACCAGCGTGCACGAGCACGTAGTCATCCACCTGGGCAGTAGGCGTCATCATGAGGCAGACGTGACGCTTCACGCCGAGGATGTCTACCTCGGCCATCGCGTTGTCGTTGGGCTCGCCGACGATCTTCGCCGGGATTGCGAGGCACATGCTGGGGACCTCCTGGTGTGGGCTTTCGAGCGGCCGTTGGCGGCACCCACCCACTATAGCGGGCGGGGCGCTCGTTGCCGAGTGCGGCGGGCGACGCGGCACCGAGGCTGGTTCTGTGACACGCAGAGGGTGCGACAACTATTTGATTGTAGAAACAACACAATCGTTGTATCCTCGGCGTATGACACCGCTTTCAGCCATAGGAGCGGCACTGGTGGCCGCGCGGCTCGCGCACGGTCTCTCGCAGCGCGAGCTGGCCGAGCGGATGGGCGTGCACCAGCAGCAGATCGCGCGCTGGGAGAAGGACCGCTACGGGTGCGTCTCGCTGAGCCGACTCTCCCGTGCGGCCGAGGTCCTGGGGGTGGACACGGAGTCATTGAGCGCCCCGGGCGAACAGCCGCTGTTGGCCGCCGAGGCGGCCGCGGCGTATGGCTCGGCGGTGCTCGATCGGCCGGCCGCGGTGACGCCGGCCCGGGATCTTGGCGAGGTCATTACACGCATTCGAGCGCACGCTGATGAGCTGCACGAGCGATACGGCGTCACGAGCATCGACGTCTTCGGTTCGTTCGCACGAGGTGAGCAGCGTTCGGACAGCGACGTCGACCTCATCGTCGAGGTGGCGGAACCTACCCTCGAGACGGTGTTTGGCGCCGAGCGGCGGCTTGCCGAGATTCTAGGGCGCAGGGTGGAGTCCAGCTCGATCCGGGCGATCAATCCGAGAGTGAAGGCGAGCGTGGAGGAGGACTTGGTTCGTGTGTGGTCGACGCAGTGAGCCCGCATACGTCGAGGACATGATCCAGTCCTGTGAGCGGATTCTGATGTACGCCCGCGGCAATTCCGATGCGGACTTGATTGACGCAGACATGGCCTATTGGGACGCGATCCTCCGGCAGCTCATCGTCCTCGGTGAGGCGGCGAAGTACATTGGCGAGACCAGCCGGGTGCGATGGTGTCGGATTCCGTGGATCGAGATTGCTGGCATGCGAGACAAGATCGTCCATTACTACCAGGGTATCGACGATGAACTTGTGCTCGGGGCAATCAAGACCAGTATCCCGGCCGTTCTGCCTCAGCTGCGTCACATGCTCGCTGAACTCCGGGACGAGGCCTGAACTACCGGGCGCCTGAAACCCTCACGCCTCGTGCCGGCGCGCCCATGCCACGACAGCCTGGCCGAAGGCGATGCCGCCGTCGTTCGCCGGGAGCCGCAGGTGGGTCAGGGGGGTGAGGCCGACTGCGGTGAGCTCCGCGACGGCGCCGTTCACCACGAGGCGGTTCATGAACACCCCACCCGCGAGCGCCACGTGCGTGAGGCCGAGCGCTGGAGCGAGCTGCGCGCACGTTCCGACCACCGCCGCGACCACCGCACGGTGGAAGCGCATCGAGATAGCGCCGGGGCCCGCGCCCGCGGCAACGTCGTCGAGCACTGCGGTGAGCATCGGGGAGCTGTCGACCACGAGCGCACCGCCAGCGTCCTCGAGCGTGCCGAACGCGTACGCACCTTCGGCCGAATGATCGGCGAGCGCCTCGAGTTCGATGGCGGCCTGACCCTCGTAGAGGGCGTCGTCGCGGACGCCCGCGAGTGCCGCCACAGCGTCGAAGAGGCGGCCCATCGAGCTGGTGCGCGGGGTGTTGAGCTGCTGCGCGATCATCGCGAGCAGGGTGCGCTCCTCGCCCTCGGCCAGCCGGGAGCGAAGCGGCCCGGCACCGGGGTGGTCGAGAAGCCCGCACTCGGCGAGCGCGCCTACGGCCATGCGTGCGGGACGGCGGACGGCCGCTGCGCCGCCGGGCATCGGCAGCGTGCGCAGGTGCCCCACACGCTCGAAGCCCGCGAGGTCGGCCACGAGCCACTCGCCGCCCCAGATGGTGCCGTCCGGGCCGTAGCCGGTGCCGTCGAGCGCCACGCCGAGAGCCCGTCCCTCCACGCCGTGCTCGGCGAGCACGCTCGCGATGTGCGCGTGGTGATGCTGCACGCCGATGGTGGGCAGGCCGAGCGAGAGGGCGTACTTGCTGGAGAGGTACTCGGGGTGGAGGTCGTAGGCGACGATCTCCGGCGTCACGCGGAAGAGCCGCTCGTAGAGCGCGATCGTGCGCTCGAAGCTCTCGAGCGTCTCGGCGTTCTCCATGTCGCCGATGTGCTGGGAGACGAACGCGTGCTCGCCGGTAAGCAGGCAGAAGGTGTTCTTCTGCTCGGGTCCGCAGGCCAGGATGTCCACGTCCGTCGGATGCGGCGCCGCAAGCGGGAATGGCGCGAAACCTCGCGCCCGCCTGAAGTACTCGGTCCCCACACCAGGCGTGTGCCGGAGCACCGAGTCGTCGTAGCGAGAGTAGATGTCGCGGTCGTGCATCAGAAACGCGTCGGCGATGTCGGCGAGCCGGGCCAGCGCCTCGGTATTCCCGGTGGCGATCGGCTCGTCGCTG
Organism: Coriobacteriia bacterium; assembly: GCA_030652115.1. Classification (NCBI taxonomy): domain Bacteria; kingdom Bacillati; phylum Actinomycetota; class Coriobacteriia; species Coriobacteriia bacterium. The sequence goes on from JAUSBK010000003.1 coordinate 100,820, forward strand.
CGGTTGCCCGAGGTCATGACGAGCGGTCCGCCGAAGGCGTCGAGCAGCAGGCGGTGGAGCGGCGTGTACGGCAGCATCACGCCGAGCTCGCGCAGGCCGGGTGCGAGGGAGGGCGCGAGCGCTGTGGCGGGAGTGGGGGTCGCGTGCTCAGACAGTCCTCGGCGGGGGCCCTCGGCGCCTGCGGACGCCTCGGGCGTCCTCGGCGCCTCCCCCTCCTGCGGAACTGCGCCGCCGACCCCCACTCCCGCCACGCTCGCGTCTTCACGGAGTCGCAGCAAGACGATGGGGGCGGCCGGGCTCGTCAGGAGGTCCGCCTCCTCGGTCGAGACCTCGCAGTACCCGCGCACCGCCTCGAGGGACGGCACCATCACCGCAAGCGGCTTGCCCCAGCGGTGCTTCCGCTCGCGCAACCGCACTACCGCCACCTCATCGCTTGCATCGCACGCCAGCTGGAACCCGCCGAGCCCCTTCACCGCGACGATCGCGCCTGAGCCGAGCAGCCGTACCGCCTCTGCGACGATCGCCGCCGCCCGGTGGCGTTCAGCAGCGACGTCCCGATGCGGTCTCGGCACTTGATCTTTCCGAGAATCCCATTCGGCATCGGTCGGCAGGCCGGTCGGGGGAGGGTCCGCCGCGAGTTCCGCAGCCGGGGGAGCCGCCGGAGCGCGCGGCGAGCGCGCGTCGGCGGCGAGGGCCCCCGGCGAGGACTGTCCGAGCGCCGGACCCTCCCCCGACGGACTGCCGTGGGAGCGATTGAGGTACAGCCTCGGCCCGCACCGGAAGCACGCGTTCGGCTGCGCGTGGAACCGCCGGTTGGTGGGATCGCCGTACTCGGCGGCGCACTCGTCGCACAGCGGGAAGTCGCGCATCGTCGTGAGGGGGCGGTCGTACGGCACGTCTTCGATGATCGTGAACCGCGGTCCGCAGTTGGTGCAGTTCGTGAATGGGTACCCGTAGCGCCGGTCGCCGGGGTCGCGCAGCTCGGCGGCACAGGCGTCACACGTGGCGATGTCGGGCGAGACGAGCGTCATCGCACCTGCGATCGTTTCGGACTCCACGATCACGAACGCGTCGTGTCCCTCGGCATCCACCTCTTCGACGACGACCGCTGTGACGACCGCCATCGGCGGCGCCTTGTCGCGGATGGCACGCACGAACGCGTCGACTGCAGCGCTGTCTCCCTCGGCGAGCGCGAAGACGCCGTCGGTGGTGTTCTTGACCCAGCCGGTCACGCGCAGGCGCAGCGCCAGGTTGTAGACGAACGGGCGGAACCCCACGCCCTGCACGACGCCCGTGACGTGCAGCGATACGGCGCGCACGCGACTACTTCCCGTGGTAACCGTCGGCGACGAACTTGTTGTTCATCAGCACGAACAGCTGGTAGTTCTGGTCCAAGAGCTGCATCGCATCGTTGCCCATAGAGGGTTGGAGCGACTCCTTGGCGCCGTTGAACGGTGAGTCGTGGATGAACGCGTTTCGGGCCTCGCGCATCTGCCGCCAGCGGTAGGGGAAGTCGCGGTAGCCGAGCTCGGCAGCGGCCTCCTCGAACTCCTCGCCGGCGAGCGCGGGGAAGAGCTTGCCGATGCGCGTGCCGATTGCGCGCTGCGTGTCCATCACCATGCGGCGCAGCGGCAGATCAGCGCCGTGTGCCTCCATGATGCGGTCGAGGATGTCTTCGAGGACCGCCTCGAGGAGCGCCATCACCAAGATGATGACGATCTCGTGGTCGCCCTGTCGGTGGTAGACGCGGATACGCGCGTCGAGGCGGCGGATCCGCTCTGTGGGATAGACGCGTCGCTCCATGCCGGACGCAGCGCACTTCGGGCACGGATGCTCGTGATCGAGGAACGACGGGTCGGCGGTGAGGAAGCCGCAGACGGGGCACTCGTAGTACACGGGCGCCTCATCGGTCTGCGGCGCAAAGACCGTGCGGTGTGGCGGCTGATAGACCTGCGTGGCGCGATGCTTCTTGCTCATGCGCCGATTGTAGCAGGAGGCGTGGTCACGGCCGCGTGTTCCTGACCGCCCAGGGCAGCTCCAGACCGTGCGCGTGCAGCAGGGCCTCGTCGGTGAGTATCTCGTCGCGCGTGCCGCACGCCACGATCGCACCGCCGTCGAGCACCGCCGCATCGGCACAGAGCTCCCACGCGACGTCCATGTCGTGCGTGGCGACGAGTGCTGTCGTGCCCACCTCGCGAAGCAGCTCGATCATCTGTCTCCGCGACCGGGGGTCGAGATTCGCCGTGGGCTCGTCAAGAACGAGCACGCGGGGGTCCATCACGAGCACGGTCGCGAGCGCGGCGCGCTTGCGCTGGCCGAAGCTCAGATGGTGCCCCGGCCGGCTGGCCGCATCGGCGAGGCCCACTTCGTGAAGCGCCCGGTGGACGCGGGTGTCCGTCTCCCCCGCGGCGACGCCCATGTTGAGCGGGCCGAACGCCACGTCTTCGTAGAGCGTCGTCATGAACAGCTGGTCGTCCGGGTCCTGAAAGACGAGGCCCACGTCGCGCCGGATGTCGCGTACGGAGGAGTCGCTCACCTCGCGACCGCCCACACAGACGGTCCCGGCAGCTGCGCGCAGGATGCCGTTCAGGTGCAGCAGCAGCGTCGACTTCCCGGCACCGTTCGGGCCGAGGAGGGCGAGCGAGCGCCCCTCGCGCACGACGAGGCTCACGTCGGTGAGCGCCTCGGTGCCGTCGGGGTACCGGTAGCTCACGTCCGCGAGTTCGATGAGCGGTATCTCACGACTTTCGTTCATGCGTGCCTCTCAGTAGAGCGCCAGTGCGGTGGCGGTGAGCAAGGCGGTCACGACCAGGAGCAGTTCGGCGGCACCTATGCTCGTCGTCGCCGTGACAGGGAGCGTTCCGGTGTAGCCGCGCGCGAGCATCGCCGCATACACGCGTTCGCCGCGTTCGTACGAGCGTACGAAGAGGTTCCCGGCGATGCTGCCGAGCGCCGCCAGTAGCGCGCGTCCGCGCAGGTGCGGCGCCCGGCTGGCGAGCGCGATGCGCAGCGAGTGCAGCTGGTCGCCGAGCACGCCAACGTACCGTGCGATGAAGGCGAGCAGCATTACGAAGACGCCGGGAACGCGAAGCCGGCGCAGACCGTCGAGAAGGTCGGCGGTGCGCGTGGTCGCCGCGAGCAGGAGCATGCAGACCGCCGAGAGCCAGGCCTTGCTCATGATTCCCCAGGCGATCAGCCAGCCGCCGCCGGACCACGCTGCGGCGAGGCCAGCGGCGTTCCACGAGCCGCCGCTTGCCTGCAGCGGCGCGAGCAGCGCGATCGTCCCGGCCACCGGCAGCACGGCGAGACTCCTGGCGACCACACGACCCAGCGGCAGGCGTCCGAGCGCCGCAACCGCTGCGAGCAGCGCGCAGAACAGACCGAACTCGGCCGGTCGCAGTGGAGCGGTAGTCACCACGCCGAGGACGAGCGCGAGTGCGGCGACGATCTTCGCGCGGGCATCGAGGGAGTGCAGCGGCGAGATGATGTACGTGAGCGATTCGAACGCGGTCGTGTGCGCGTGCCGGTGGGCCGACGGTGCCGGTTCCGCATGGTGATGGTGCGGGTGCCGATGCGCCGGCGCACCGGCGTGCTCGTGCGCGTGCTGGTGGAACCCGTCTTCATGCTGCGAACGATCCGGCACCGTCGGCTCCTGTCTACCCTGTCTACCCGGTCTGCCCCGAGCGGCGACTGCGTGCCGCGCTGAGCAGGGCGTAGAGGAGCACGCCTGTGATGATGATGCCGACCACGCCCGCCAGAACGCCCGCAAGCGTCTCGTTCGTGATTCCCGGCATCACGTAGTCCGGCATAGCGCCGCCGATGATCGGTGTCCCGTCGAACGTACTTCCGAGCCGCTCGTACACGAACTCGAGTCCGTCCGGATTGGATGAGGCGATGAACGAGACTCCGACCGCCACGAGCGCGATGATGCCCAGTCCGAGCGCGGTCTTGCGGACCGACCGGGCGTCTGCGGGCGGGCGTTGGCCGCGTTCGAGGAGGTCGGGGCGGACCGCCAGCAGGTAGCCCACCAGTCCCGCGGTGATCGTGCCTTCGCCGAGGCCGATGAGCGCATGCCAGAAGCCCATCGCGCCGAGCACCGGGCCAAGCGGCGCTCTGCCGGAGAGCCACAGCAGCCCGCCTGCTGCGAGCGCGGCCACGACACATGCCGACCACGCGGCGGCGAAGGCCGCGACGAGCTTCACGGTGCGCGCATCGCGTAGACGCGTCACGGCCTGGTATACGCCGTAGCCCACAAGCGGGCCGACGATCGCCATGGTGAACATGTTCGCGCCGAGTGCGGTGATCCCGCCATCGGCGAAGAAGACCGCCTGCACGGTGACCACCGCGGCCATCACGAGCATGGCGGGCCACAGGCCAAGAACGATCGCAGCGGCCGCGCCGCCGGCGAAGTGCCCCGACGTGCCGCCTGCCACCGGGAAGTTGAGCATCTGCAGGGCGAAGATGAGCGCGGCCAGGACCGCCATCATCACGATGGTTCCGTCGGACATCCGCTTGCGGACTTCGCGTATCGCGTACGCGAGCACGCCCGCCGAGCCAAGCCATGCAGGCACCCAGGTGGGTGCCTGGAGCATACCGTCAGGAATGTGCACGAGAGGCCTCCCTCATCAGACTACGGTCGTCTCGTGCGAACCCTTCTTGGGACGCGCTTTCGGCCCTGCGCCGGGCCGGTCGGTGGTAGTGCTAGAGTCGCTCGATCGTCACGTCGTCATCGGCGGCGACCGAAAGGCCATTCACGGCTGAGTCGAGCTTCTCGCGCGCCTCGCCGAGCATGACGGTGACCTGCGCGAGCTCCGCGCTCGTCGCCGAGCGGCGCCCCTGGTCGGCCAGGTGGTGCAGCTGCTCGAGGTGCTGCTGCGAGAGCGCGAGCGAGTCGTTGATCATTGCCACGGCCAGCTTCATCTGGCCGGTGTTGATGCCGCCTTCACACATAGTGGCTCCTTAGTCGTTCGGACTGACTGCCGCGATCGGGCGTGCTAGCGGGCGCTCAGGACCACGGTGTGGTCGAGCAGCCGCACCTCCTTGAGCGTCGCCTCCACGGCGCGATGACCGCCGTAGAGGTCGTAGAGCTTGAGGAGTCCGTCTTCGGGCACGATCGTCGTCACGTCGTCGATCGTCTCGATCTCGGAGCCGTCGGGCCCCTGGATGACCACGCGGGCCTCACACATCGCCTACACCTCCTTGCCGAGTGCGGAAGCCACCGTCGCGATGACCTCCTCGAGCAGATGGGGAAGCGGGTCCTTCGTGGTCCCGACCAGGTCGAGCCTGGGATTCGTCAGTGGAAGCATAACCTTCCGCGCGCCGCTGAGCGAGAGCGCCTCGGCCATGCCGGGCGTGACCTCGCCCATCATCGAGTTGGGAATCAGCGCCGAGAGCGGCCCGATCAAGATGTCGGCCTCGCGTACCGTGACCCGCACAGCGTTCTCGCCGGTGGCGCCGCGGTTGGCGCCGGCCTTGAGCATCGCCGAGGTGGCGGTGGAGTTCGTCCCCACAGCGAGGATCTCGACCGATTCGCCGAAGGACGCACGGAGGCGCTGCACGATCTCCTGACCGATGCGGCCGCCCATTCCGTCCACGACCATGATGCGCGAGGTCACGCGCGTGGCTCCGTGTCGGCCGTTACAGCCAGGCCGCTAGCTCGTCGGCCAGGCGCTTCTTCGGCATGGCGCCAACGAGCTTCTTCACGACGGCGCCGTCCTTGAACACGAGGAGCGTCGGGATGGAGAGCACGTCGAACTTCGTCGCGGTCACGGGGTTTTCGTCGACGTTGAGTTTCGCGACCGTGATGCCCTGGTGCTCGGCGGCGATCTCCTCGAGCACGGGTTCCATCATGCGGCACGGGCCGCACCACGGGGCCCAGAAGTCGAGCACGACAGGCTTGTCGCTGCCGACGACATCGGCCTCGAAGCTCGCGTCGGTCACATGCTTTAGCGTCTCGCTCATCGAGTGCTCCCTTCGGGCGTCCTGTATGTCCCTCAGTCGATCTGACACAGACGGTCGTCGATATACCTGAGTGCCTCGAACGCTGCCGAGGCCCCACCTGATGCGGCCGTGATGACCTGCTTCAGGTCGGACACGGTCACGTCGCCCGCCGCGTACAGCCCAGGGTACGACGTGAGTCCGTTGTGGTCTATCTTCACGTATCCCTTCCCGTCCAGGTCGCAAAGGTCACGCACGAGATCGCTCTTCGGCTCGACGCCCACGAAGATGAAGATGCCGTCGAGGGGGAGGAACTCGTCCGGCTCGCCGTTGGTGGCCTGTAGCTGGAGACCGGCCACCTTGCCGTCGGCGCCCTTGACCTCGACCGGCACGCGGCTCCACTTCATCTCGATCTTCTCGTTTTCGAAGCAGCGCTCCTGGATGCACTTGGTGGCGCGGAGCTCGTCCCGGCGATGGATGACGTAGACCTTCGCCGCGAACTTGGTGAGGAAGAGCGCTTCTTCCACTGCCGCATCGCCACCGCCGATGATCGCGACCGTCTTCTCGCGGAACAGCGCGCCGTCGCAGGTGGCACACCAGGAGACGCCGCGCCCCGTGAACTCGGCCTCTCCCGGGATGCCGAGCTTCCGTGGCACCGCGCCTGTCGCGAGGATGACGGTCTTGGCGAGCGTCTGCTGCCCTTCCGAGTCGGTCAGCACGAAGTCCAGGTCGCTCGGCTCGATGCTCTCCACCGAGGCGAACGTGCGGAACTCGGCGCCGAAGCGCTCGGCCTGGCGATGCATGAGGTCCCCGAGCTCGGCGCCCGAGATTCCTTCGGGAAACGCGGGGTAGTTCTCCACGTGGTCGGTCGTGACGATCTGGCCCCCGGGCAGCGCGGTCTCGAAGACGACAGTCTTCGCGCGCGCACGGGCCGCGTAGAGTGCCGCGGTCAGACCGGCAGGTCCACCGCCGACGATAGCGATATCGACGCTCTCCACTAGATGCTCCCCTCGATCGGGAGGTACGAGGGGTCGATGTCGACGGACACGCCCGCCTCCTCGGCCTCCTGCTTGATCGTTTGCAGGTATCCCCGGGCGTCGGCGTCGATGAGTTCGTCATGCGGTTCGCTCGAGTCGGCGAGCAGGTCGATCACCGTTATGAACTGACGTGAGGCCGCCTCGTAGTCCGAGCGGCCGCGCCAGTAGAACACGCCCAGGTTGAAGTTCGCCTGCGGGTGACCGGGATCGGCCTCGATGACCTGGGAGGCCTCCTGGATCGCCCGATCGGTCTCGCCGATGTAGAAGTACAGGACCGCCATGTCGGTGCGGACATCGGTGTCGTCCGGCTCGGATTCGAGGTATCGCGTGTAGTAGTCGATGCCCTTCTGCGCGTACGCTGCACCGCCGGTCTGGCTGTGGATCTGGTAGTACGCGTTGCCCACCTGCTTGATCGCAGCGGGGTCGTTCGGGCTCGCCTGAAGGGCGGTCAGACCGTCGAGCAGATTGCGCTCGTCTGCCGAGAGCAGATCGCGGAACTCGGTTGGCACGCCGGTGGAGCCACCGTTGTTCGCGCCGGTGAGCCGTGAGGTGTAGAAGGACAGGGCGAGCACGCCCGCGAACACCGCGACCGAGATGGCCAGAATGGTGATCGGCGTCTTGTAGCGCTGGAACCAGCGGATCGTCCGTCTGCCGAGACCAGCGTCCACCTCTGTGCGGCGCTCGACTTTGATGCCGTAGGTCTGAGCCTTGAGCAGCATGTTGAGGTCGTTGGTCACGAGCGTAAGGTTCTCGCAGCCGTCGACACACTGCTGATATGCCGTGGCGAGGATCCGATCGTCGGCGTTGCGGGTCCCGAGTCCTTCTGGCAGGCTCACGTCGCCGGCGAGCGGCGCGACGCGGATTGTCCCGCCGTCGGGGAGCGCGAAGCCCTCGATCAGACTGCCGTTCTCGGAGAACTCGAAGAGCATCCTGCTGACCTCGCGGCCCCGGAAACGCAGGTCGGGATCCACACGCGAGATCTTGAGCTTGTCGATCTCGCCCAGGACCGTCTCCGGTATCACGACGTTCGCGTCGGGGTAGGCGAGGAGGGCCCCCGGGTCTGAGAGCAGGACGTTGGTGTCAAGGACTACGGTCCGCATATGGCCTTCTTCACTTCTTCCGCGGGGCCCGCACGGAGCGCCCGGTGTCTTGCACGATAGTACCAGCATCAGCAGCCCTGACCCGGCGGCGGATGATCACGAGCAGAACGCCGAGCACCATCACCACCATGCCTACGGTGGCAAGCCGATCGATGTAGGACGCCTTCACGCCTACAGACGCTTCGGCGACCGTGAAGCCGCCCGCCCTGACGGTGACCTTCAGCTCGTCTGAAAGGGCGTTGCCGAGGTCGACCGGCAGCGTCAGGAAGTTCTGCGTGGGCTGGGCGACGATCTCCTCACTCCCGACCGTGGAGAGCATCGTTTCCGATTGTGCGTGCAGGGTGAGAGCGAGTTCCTTGCCGGTGTCGTTGATCAGCGTGAGCGGCACGTCTCCCTTGCTGCCGGAGAGCGTCACGTCCTTGGCATCCAGCCTGATGAGCGCAAACTGGCCCAACGCGTAGTCGCCCGCCTCGGCCGCTCGGTCGCTGCCCTCGCGGATCCCGCGGTCGCCCGCTTCGCTCCGGGTGAGGAGCCAGCTCTCCGCGGTGAGCAGCGAACGGACTGCGGCGCCAGCTTCCTGATCCTGCGGCCCGACGGCGCCGGCATAGGCGAGTGTGGCCGAGCGGCTCTCCACGACCTCGGCCCAGTAATCTGCGGGCGCATCGCTTGCGCCCGGTCGCACGAGAGTGGCCTTCCTGGGTTCGCATGCGCGCGCGAGCGTCTCCACGTCCGTTGCCTCGAGCCAGGACGCTTTGCCGATCCAGTCGAGCGCGTGCTGTGCGTCCAGCGTGGTGTTGGGCGCGCCCGGACCGGTCTCCAGGAGCACCACCACGGGGCCGCTGTCGAGCCGGTCGAACAGCGCGTCGTAAAACGCGTCCGGGCCGTTATGGATGCCCGCGGCAGCCGCTTCGTCCACGACGATGAGCGTGACGTCAGAGTCGCCGAGTGTGTAGCAGCCGGGCGCGGCGGTCGCGTCGTCGGACCGCAGGGAACCGCCGTGCGCGAGCACGTACTCCGTGCCACGGGCCTCAGTACTCGTGATGCCCTCCGGAGTGAGTGTGCGTCCGAGATAGGCGGCCGTCGCCGGCGGTGCGGAAGGGAAGACGAGCGCATTCACGGTATCCGTGTACATCCAGTGGTGGGTGATGTCCGAGGCTCCGCCGATCGCTGCAAGTCCGGCGTTGTCGGGGAGGCCGTACGGGACGTCGAGAAGCTCGACTGTACCGGTCGCCACGGCGCTGCGAAGCGTCTCGAGCATTCGTGCGTAACGTGTCGGCTGATCGTCGGTCGCGGCGACCTCCACGCCGGAGGTCGTCTCGTACCCCCCCGCGACGCGCGCCAGCTGCTCGGTGAGCACCGGGGCCAGGGCAAGCGCGAGCGGTTCGTCCCGGGCGAGCGCGAGCTGCGTCAGGAAGGAGATGTCGTCGCGGAGGCTCGTGTCGGCGGAGGGATCGGACGACAGCGCGCCCGACATGGTGATGGACGGAATGTCCACGGGTGCCACGACGACAGCCACGGCGAGGGCGTCGGCGTCAGGATCCACCACGAGCAGGCGGCTCGAGATGAGGGTCGCGTCCGCGCCGGTGGCGAGCACTCGCACCTCTATCGGGTACCGGCCCTGTGCCAGGTCCAAAGACGAGACACCGTAGTCGTACGCGATCGCATGCAGTCCGGCCGGGAGGTCCGAGCGCACCTCGGTCTTCTGGTAGACGAGCTTGCCGGAGGGGCTCCGCAACCGCACGCGAACTTCCAGGTACTCGGCGGGAGCCGCGGTTGTTACCGCCACCGAAAGCCGCAGTCGTTCGTCGGGAGCGATCGAGGGCGTCGGTTGCGTGACCTCGACGTCGACGGTCTGCTCGGCAGCAGCGGTGACCAACGACTCCTCGGGGACGGCGAGCACGTCAGCGGGAGAAAGGCCGAGGAGCAGCGCGGCCGCGAGGAGTATGCGAGTGGCCGAGCGGAGGCGGTTGTGCAGCATGCGAACGTCCGATCCGCCGTCCCGGCGAGGACGTGGGCGGCAGGAGGCTTCGTGTACCATGGCGAAGTACCAGGGAGATTATCACACGACTCGCGCCGATTCTTAAGCCGGGAGGGCGGCGGCAACATGTCGAGCAAGGACGAACGCACCCAGATACCCGAGGTCCTGCCACTCATCCCGCTGCGTGACCTCATCATCTTCCCGAATCTCGTCGTGCCGCTGTTCGTGGGCCGGGAGCGCTCGATCAGCGGCCTCGAGCAGTCGATGCGCACCGACCACCTCGTGGCGCTCGTCACTCAGCGTGCGGCCGAGACCCAGGATCCGGGGCCGGACGACATCTACGAGGTGGGCTGCGTCGTCACCGTGTTGCAGGAGCTGAAGCTTCCCGACGGCACCGCGAAGGCACTCGTCGAGGGCATTCAGCGCATTCGCATTGTCGAGTACCTGGCGACCGACCCGTATCTGCAGGTGCGCGTGGAGGTGATCGAGGAGCCCGAGCGTGCGGACCTCGAGGCGCAGGCGCTCATGCGCAACCTGGTCGCTGACTTCGAGAACGCCTCGCAGCTTGGCAAGCCGATCCCGCAGGAGGTCCTGATGGCCGCCACGGCGATCGAGGAGCCGGGTCGGCTGGCCGACTTCGTCACCTTCCATCTCTCGCTCAAAGTGGAGGAGAAGCAGCAGATCCTCGAGGCGCTCGACCCCAAGGAGCGCCTGCGGAAGACCTCCGAGTTCCTCCGCAAAGAGCTGGAGATCCTCGAGCTCGGAAGCAAGATCCAGAATCGCGTGAAGGAGTCGATGTCCAAGAGCCAGCGCGAGTACTTCCTGCGCGAGCAGCTCAAGGCGATCCAGCAGGAGCTCGGCCAGTTCGACGAGATGCAGGCCGAGATGGACGAGTACAAGGACAAGATCGCGGGCGCCGGTATGCCCGAGGAGGTCGCCGAGAAGGCCCTGAAGGAACTCGGCCGCCTGGAGAAGATGCCGCAGGCGGCAGCAGAGACCGCCGTCATCCGCACCTACCTCGACTGGCTCGTTGGGCTGCCGTGGGACACCGCCGACGACGAGAAGCTCGACCTGTTGGAGGCGCAGCAGATCCTCGACGAGGATCACTATGGGCTCGAGAAGGTCAAGGAACGCATCCTGGAGTACCTCGCGGTCCACAAACTCACCGACCACATGCGTGGCCCCATCCTGTGCTTCGTAGGACCGCCGGGCGTGGGGAAGACGTCGATCGGCAAGTCGATCGCCCGTGCGCTCAACCGCAAGTTCATCCGCGTATCGCTCGGCGGTGTGCGCGACGAGGCGGAGATCCGCGGCCACCGCCGCACGTACGTGGGCGCGCTGCCCGGCCGCATCATCCAGTCGATCAGCCAGGCGGGCACGAACAACCCCGTCTTCATGATGGATGAGATCGACAAGGTGGGAGCGGACTTCCGCGGCGACCCGACCTCGGCGCTGCTCGAGGTGCTCGATCCCGAGCAGAACAACTCGTTCCAGGACCACTACCTTGAAGCGCCGTTCGACCTCTCGGACGTCATGTTCATCACCACCGCGAACGTGCTCGACCCGATTCCTGCGGCCCTCAAGGACCGGATGGAGGTCATCCACTTCCCCGGCTACACCGAGGACGAGAAGCTGCACATCGCGCGGAAGTATCTCGTGCCAAAGCAGCTGAGAGAGCACGGCCTCAGGCCGTCGCTTCTCACGATCAGCGACAGCGCGCTGCGCGAGATAGTCCGCCGTCATACCCGTGAGGCCGGTGTCCGGAACCTCGAGCGACAGATCGCCACGATCTGCCGGCAGGTGGCGCGCAAGGTGGTTGAGGGGCAGACGGGTAAGACCTCGGTCACCGGCAAGAGCATCCACGGCTACCTGGGTCCCGCGCGCTTCACCTTCGGACTCGCCGAGAAGAAGAACGAGGTCGGCGTGGCCACGGGTCTCGTGTGGACCGAGGTGGGCGGCGATGTCATCTTCATCGAGGCCACGAAGATGAAGGGGAAGGGCGCCCTCATGCTCACGGGCCAACTCGGCGACGTGATGCGCGAGTCCGCGCAAGCCGCCGTGAGCTGGATCCGCGCGAACGCAGCCGATCTCGGCATCGATCCGGCGTTCGCCGAGGAGCTCGACCTGCACATCCACGTTCCGGCAGCTGCGATTCCCAAGGACGGGCCTTCGGCGGGCATCACGATGGCAGCCGCGCTCGCCTCCGTGCTTACCGGCACGAAGGTGCGCCGTGAGGTCGCCATGACTGGTGAGATCACGCTCCGGGGTCGGGTCCTGCCGATAGGCGGCCTCAAGGAGAAGTTGCTCGCCGCGCACAGGGCAGGAATCAAGATGGTTCTCATCCCGAAGGAGAACGAGCGCGACCTCGAACTCGTGCCGGAGCACGTGCGCACCGAGATGGAGATCGTGCCGGTCGAGCGGATGGACGAGGTGCTCGACCGCGCCTTCGTCGGCCGCACGGTCTAGAGCCCGCCCGGCATCACGCGCGGTCGCTCGCATCCTTCGCACCGTTGCGGGTGCGCTTCTCGGCACACCCGGTCGATTCCTGGCATCTACCGACCGCCTATCCGCCCGAATCGCCCGCTCGGCGGAGTGGAGTGTGATGCAGATTACATTTCGCTCCAGGCGGGGATGTAGTTAGCGCATGGTAAGGATTTCGTAATTGACAACCTGAAGATAGGCTCGTAGAGGGAGACGCGGATACGTCGGACATATCCACGGTCACCGGAGTCCGACGAGGAGCCAATGGTGAGACCGGCCCGCCTAAGGGTCGGCCTTTGTTTTTTCAGCGAGTTTGGATTGGCTGCCAAAGGGCAGCCGGGGAGGTGCCTACAATGACAAACACACTCTGGAGCAAGACACGGGGAGGGTCGTCCGGCACTCGGCTATTCGCCGCGTACCTGGCACTCGCACTCGTGGTAGCGATGGTGGGCCCGGGGCTTTCGGTGTTTGCGGCCGAGGGCCACGCCGGTGATGGGGAGGCGCCTGTAGAGGCGGTGCCCGTGGAGCCGGTGATAGAAGCACCCGTGGTTATCGTTGAAGAGCCGGTAGCCGAGAAACCCGAGTTCGTGGCGGAGGAGCCTGTTGTTGAGGTCGCCGCCCTCGAGTCGCTCGAAGTACCGGTTGTAACGGTCGCCGCGGCTGCGGCTACTGTCGTGGCTTTGACCGCGCCCATACCCACACCCGATGACAGCAACTGGATCTGCGCCGGCGGCGTCAAGCTGGACGAGAATCCGCGAACCGGCACCTACACGTGGGACACGGCGAACACCGAGGAGACCCCGACCACTCCGTCGGACTACTCGATCACCATCACGACCTACCCCGGTCCTGACGGCGCGATGCTGATGGACTTCACGTCCAACTATCCGGTCGCGCAGGTCAAGGTCAAGGGCAGCGACGGCGCGCTGTTCTACAACTACAGTCCCGCGGTCACTTCGGCCACCGGGCTGCACGCGCCGGTGAATGCGTCCGGGAAGTACGCGGACATCAGCCACATCGTCTTCTGCTTCGGCACGATCGTGACGCCGGAGACCGGCGACCTCGATGTCTTCAAGTACCTGGATGCGAATGAGAACGAGAGCTACGACGACGGCGAAGAGATGCTCGCGGGCTGGGAGTTCAGCCTGTACGACGACGAGGATGCTCTCGTCGGGAGCGGCTCGACAGACGCGCTCGGCAAGCTTTCGTTCACGGGTCTGACCCCCGGCGACTACTACGTCACCGAGACGCTCAAGCCTGGCTGGGAGAACACCACGCTGCTCACGCAGTCCATCACCGTTCTTGGTGACGGCACCGTGGAACTGTGGTTCGGCAACATCGAGACCGTGCTTCCGCCGACGACCGGCGACCTGATCATTTACAAGTTCGAGGACGACAATAGGAACGGCGTGCACGACCCCGGCGAGGCCATGCTGGCCGGCTGGGAGTTCACCGTGACCCTCGAGTCGCCTCCCATCCTCGATGTGGCGATTGGCGCCTCGGCGATCATGCCTATCGGCTCCGGTCTCACCGATGGTGCTGGCGAGCTCGAGTTCCTCGGTCTGCTTCCCGACACCTATACCGTGACCGAGACGCCTCAGCCCGGCTGGGACAACGTCACCCCGCTCGTGCAGACCGTCGAGGTCGTTGCTGGTCAGACCGCCGAGGTCTGGTTCGGCAACGTGCCCCAGGAGGAAGAGCCCGAAACGGGCGGCCTCATCATCTACAAGTACAACGATCTCAACCGGAACGGCGTTCATGACTTCGGCGAGCCGATGCTCGAGGACTGGGAGTTCACAGTCACGCGTGCGATCGACGGCCAGCTCGAAGTCATGCCTTCGGCCATCGCGGTCATCGGTAGCGGTCTTACCGATGAGTACGGCGAGCTGTACTTTGGCGGGCTGTGGCCGGGCGAGTACACCGTGACCGAAACGCCGCAGGAAGGGTGGGACAACATCACCCCGCTCGTCCAGACCGTTCAGGTCGTGGTTGGCGAGGACACCGAGGTTTGGTTCGGCAACGCCGAGGAGTTCCTGCCGTTCTCGTGGCTCGACCTTGCGATCACCAAGATGGCGAACAGGGAGACCGCTACCGAGGGTGCCCTGATCACCTACACGCTCACCTACTGGAACAACGGCAACATCCCCGCGGAGAACTACACGATCGTCGATGACTTCGACGAGCGCTACGTGTCCGTGGTCAATGCCAACGGCGGCGTCGTCTCGGGCGGCAAGATCACCTGGACGTTCTCCGGTCCGCTGACGCAGGAAGCCGGCAAGCAGACGCTCACTTACACCGTGCGCGTTTCGGCCAACATGCCTACAGGGACCACGAACGTCGATAACACAGTCGTCATCAGCCATCCGCGTGACGAGGATTCGTCCAACAACACGGCCAGGGAACGTGTGGTCGTGAGTGTGGTCGCGAGTTCGGGCGAACCGTTCCTGCCGTTCACCGGTGGGGACTACACCCTGTTGTTCGGATTCGCTGTGGCCATCGCGGCACTCGGACTGCTGCTTAGGTCACGGACGGATACCGCAGCGTAGAGTGTGTGTGCTCTGATTCCGACTGGGACCGCACACAGGGGTCTCTAGGCTGCAGGGAGGCGCGTCTGCGAGAGCAGGCGCGCCTCTTAGTTTCCCGAGCCGGGTGGTGTGGTGACCGTGTGAGGAGCATTGCGCAGCCGTTCGTCGAGGGGCGTTGCCGTCTAGATGGTCGTTTTGTGCCGTACGTCACAATTCGCGTGCAATCGCTGCGGAGTGGTACTAGTCTGAGGGCGGACCCGATCGCAGGGGTCCGCGTTGACATGCGTGGTTGCGAATAGCACGAACAGGGAGCGCGGATACGTCGGAACTATCCACGGTCACCGGAGTCCGACGAGGAGCGAATGGTGAGACCGGCCCGCCCAAGGGTCGGCTTTGTCTTTTTTTGGGATGCGCCGTCTGTCGGAGACGGTCCGCACATCAGCAAGGGGGGCACAGCAATGCCGAGTAGACTGAACACGCTGTGGAAGAGAATCTCGGGAGGGGACCGGGGAAGGCGGGTCTTTGCCGTCTACATGGTGCTCGTCTTCGTGATCGGCGTGACGGCGCAGGGGATCGCGTCCTCCGCGTCTACCGACGAATCGACCACCACGCCGGAGCCGGTCGTTGTCGAGGAGCCGGTCGTCGTTGAGGAACCTGTCGCTATCGAGGAGCCGGTCGTTACCGAGGAACCGGTCGTTACCGAGGAACCGGTCGAGGCTCCTGCCGAGGAGACCCCGGCGCCTGTCGAGATACCTGCGGTAGAGTCGGCGCCTATCGAGGATGTCGCGCCGACCGCCGTCGCGCTTGCGCAGATCGCCACCACCACCTTCCATGATGACGGCGCCGCAGACGCGTGGGGTAACGGTATCTACAACGGCACCGAAGAGGAGTGGCTCGCCGGCTTCGCGTACGACCTCTATGGCGGCTCGAGCGCGGACGGTCCCTGGACCTACATCACCTCGGCCACCAGTGACACCAACGGCGAAGCCGATCTCGGGGCACATCCCTACGGCTGGTACAAGGTCGTTCAGACGCTCACCGACGACCAGCTCTTCAACGGCTGGGAGTGCATGACGAGCGGCGGGGTGAAGATCTTCGAGGCCACCGGTGAGCAGAACCCGGGCCTGTGGTTCGGCCTCACCCAGCGGACCATCATCGAGGTCTACAAGTACAGCGACGATGATGAGGACGGCCGCCACGATGATGAAGAGGCCATGCTCTCCGGCTGGGAGTTCACCCTCTACGACAGCGCCGGCAACGAGCTCAGGTCCGGCCTGACGAACGATGACGGCTTGCTCGTCTTCTTCCCCGTGCCGAATGGCGCGTACCTGGTGACGGAGACCCCGCAGGCCGGCTGGGAGAACACGACGCCCCTGACACGTGAGCTTGCCATCAACGGCCAGTGCACGGAGGTTTGGTTCGGCAACAGCCGTGACCGTGGCGATCTCGAGGTCTACAAGTACTACGACGATGACGGGGACGGCGTGCACGACGGCATCGAGGACATGCTCGAGGGCTGGGAGTTCACGCTCTACGACAGCACGGGCGCAGTGGCCGACAGAGGCCTGACGGACGCAAACGGCCTGCTCGTCTTCAGCGACCTTACCCCCGGCGACTATACCGTCGTCGAGACGCTCAAGCCTGGTTGGAAGAACACGACCAGCCTCAGGCAGTCCGTCGTCGTGGTCGATGACGAAACCATGTCGGTCTGGTTCGGCAACGTGGAGTTCCAGCCCTTCACTGAACTCGATCTCGCTATCACCAAACTCGCGGATGACCACACCGTCGATGAGGGCCAGCTCGTGACCTACACGCTCACGTACTGGAACCTCATGACCGAAGAGGACGCCTACGACTACACGATCGTTGACGACTACGACCAGCGCTACCTCACCATCGTGAACTCCAACGGAGGGACCGTTGCTGACGGCAAGATCAGCTGGAAGTTCGCCGGTCCGCTCTCCTACGAGATGGGCAAGCAGACCCTCACGTACACCGCGCGCGTCTCGGCAGACATGCCCGACAAGACAACCTACATCGACAACGTTGTCGTCATCGACGACGACCGCGACTTCAACTACACGAACAACCGCGACGACGAGCGCGTCGTCTACAACCCGGGCGACCCGGACGACCCGTTCCTGCCGTTCACGGGTGGAGAGTATCGGATGTTGTTCGGATTCGCCGTGGCTGCGGCAGTGCTCGGACTGCTGCTCAGGCTACGGACGGATAACGCGGCCTAGCGTGTGTGCGCTCTGATCCGACCAGGCCGCACATAGGGGTCGCCAGGCTGCAGGGAGGCGCGTCTGCGAGAGCAGGCGCGCCTTTCGCATGCGTGGGTGGCCTCCGGAACATGACGAGACCCCGGGGAGGGAGTTTCCGGGGTCTCGTCGGGCGACTGTTCTGAGTGGGCCTAGTTGGGGGGAACGTTCTCGCCCCAGTCGATGACGCCGTTGTCGCGGTAGTCGATGATGTGCCAGATCTCGTGGCCGATGATCCTTGAGAGGCTCGCGGTGTGCGTCGGGCTGATCACGATGCGGCCTGACTTGTAGTACGCCACTGCCTGGTAGCCGCTTGCGTCACCGAAGGTCACCGAGGTGCCGGCGAGGATCGGGTACTGTGCGATGTATCCCGCAAGGATGCTCTGCGCTTGGGCCAGTTCGTCGCCGGAGGCGGCAGGGGCGGCGGCGGTCGCCGAGCCGGTGCTCACCGTGCGGGTCGTGGACCGCGTGGTAACGACCGGCTGGATGACCGTCTCGGTCCGAGCGCGAGCGGTGAAGCTTGTGGAGAGCGGCTGCTCGGTTGCCACAGCCAGCTTGGTGGCGGTCGTGGTGCTCGCGGTGATCTTGCTCCTGAAGTCCGACGCCCGGGTGGCCGCGTCAGCGGCGACGGCGTTCGGCAGGATGCCTGCCACGAGGGTGAGGGTCAAAGCTGCCGTGATGGTGGTCGCGGCGAAGCGGAGCCAGCGGCTCTTGCCCCAGTTGGTCTTGCTTGCCATTCGAATCGCCCCTTGTCCGAGTTCCCGCGCACATCGGCCCGACTCATCCCTGAAAGGTTTGGATGGTGTCGGGCCGCTGGTGCTTGGGCTCGAACCTTCGGTAATCCGGCTGTCGTGGGAAGCGAGGCTTCCTTTAGACCCGTGACTTTGCGGAGCTGGCCTTTCGACCGGCTGTGCCTTTTCGGGAGCGTTCCGATGTTCGCTTTTCAAACACTTACACTGTGTCTATCGGCACTGGTGCTGTGGACTTGAGTCCGTTTGTGGCATTCGTCACAGGTTTCATGTGCGTGCCGTCACAGCCTGAGCACGGCGAGAGGAGGGTCAGGCCCCATGAAGCGCTCTGCGCGATGGACCCGTGCGGCGAGCAATCTCCTGCTCGGCGTGGCGCTCGGACTCCTCTCGTACTACACCCTCACAACGCTGCTCACCGAGGTCGCCCAGCGTGACCTCCGTGACGAGCACGCTGACGTCGTGGCGTTCGCGGCGGAGGATCCCGAAGCGTCGCTCGAGACGTCAGCCGGCCCCGCGCTCGACTTCACCGGGTGGAGTGAGCAGGACGAGACGTACTGGGTCGCGCTCGCCGAAGGCGAGGCCTTCGGCAGGATCGTCATCCCTGTTATCGGCCTGGATGCGATCGTCATGAACGGTGTCAGCCCAAACGATCTTCGCCGTGGCCCCGGCTGGATCGACTGGACGGATCTGCCCGGGCCCACAGGCACCTGCGGCATCTCGGGGCATCGCACGACGTACGGCGCCCCGTTCCGCCGCGTGGATGAACTCAAACCGGGTGATACCATCGACGTGTACTCGCCGTACCGCCGCTACCGCTACGAGGTCACCGGCACGCTCATCGTGCTGCCGAGTCAGACCGAGGTGGTGGATTCGACCGAGCAGCCGACGCTGACGCTCACCGCATGCCATCCGCTGTACAGCGCGGCGTACCGGATCGCGGTCCAGGCCAAGCTCGTGGACGTGCGGCTCGTCGAGGCAACCGAGGAGTAGGGGACGCACATGCGAGTCGTCGTGACCGGCGGGGCGGGCTTCATCGGCAGCAGCCTGGTATATGCGCTCATCAGCGGCAGGTCGGAGGTCTCGATCATCGACGACCTGTCCACGGGATCCATGGACAACGTCCATCCCGCCGCAGCCTTCCGCAGGCTCGATATCACAGGGCCCGGCCTGGCCGAGGCCATCGCAGCGGCATCCCCGGACGTGGTCGTCCACCTTGCGGCGCAGGTGAGCGTGCATGTCTCGATCGCGGACCCCGAGCTCGATCGTCGCGTGAACGTCGAGGGCACCCGGGCCGTAGCGGAGGCAGCGGTCGCAGCCGGCGCTCGGCGTGTGCTCTTCGCGTCGTCGGCGGCTGTCTATGGCGACCCGACCGAACTTCCGCTTACCGAGGAGTCGCCCACCGCGCCCGCGGTGCCGTACGGCCACTCCAAACTCGCTGCCGAAGGCGTGCTTGCCGAGGTCCTGCGACCCGCTGGCGTCGACTTCGCGGCGTTCCGCTTCGCCAACGTCTACGGCCCGCGTCAGAAGGCCGAGGGGGAGGGCGGCGTCGTGGCCCAGTTCGGCACGCGCATGGCGCGGCGCGAGACGCCGGTCATCTACGGGACCGGCAAGCAGACGCGCGACTTCATCTTCGTGGCCGACGTGGTGAACGCGTGCGTGCAGGCTGCCGAGTTCGAGGGCACGCTGGCGCTGCCCGGTGCGAACGGTCCTGCGTACAACATCTCCACCGGCAGGGCCACCTCGGTGAACATGCTTGCCGAGGGGCTGCGGGTGACGATGCGCTATCCCGGCACGATCGAGCACGTCGATCCGCGTGCGGGCGACGTCGATGAGAGCGTCCTTTCGCCCGAGAAAGCCGAGCGCATCTTCGGCTGGCGCGCCGCTGTAGAGCTGCAGACCGGCCTTGGCGGAACGGCTGCCTGGTTCCTTCAGCACCAATGAGCTCACCACAGGACACGGATGACGGAGCACGGAGGGTCGAGGATCTCTACCGCGCGAAGGCCCGTGCCGAGGTGGACGCCGCCGAGGCGCTGGTCCCCGGGGCCAGCGTGGTGCGTGGGCAGGGCGATGTGCTCGCAGATGTGTTGCTCGTGAAGGGCGAACCCGGTCCCGGGGACCGTGCGAAGAAGCGCGCGCTTGCTGGCGAGGACGGTGCGGCGATCGGCCGTGCGCTCGACGCTCTCGGCATGTCCCCGGCACGCTTCGCTGTGTGTACTCGCGTTGGACCGGCGAAGGCGAAGCGCATCGAACGTCTCCGGCTGCTCGCCGAGGCCGTCGACCCGCGTACGATCGTGCTGCTCGACGAGCACGCCTCCGAGGACTTCGGGCGCGCGTTCGGGATGCCGACGCCTGCACCCGGCATCGTGGTCA
The DNA here is from genome assembly GCA_030652115.1 of Coriobacteriia bacterium. Classification (NCBI taxonomy): domain Bacteria; kingdom Bacillati; phylum Actinomycetota; class Coriobacteriia; species Coriobacteriia bacterium. The sequence goes on from JAUSBK010000003.1 coordinate 121,258, forward strand.
GCATACTCGGGCGGGACGTGCTGGCGGTGGATGGCTTCGAGGCGTCACTCGGCGATGAGAAGCACAAGCGACGCGTGTGGAGCCAGCTGAAGGCGCTCGAGAGACACGGGCAGCTCTAGAGAACACGAACGGGCGCCCATCGGGCGCCCGTCTGGTCATTGGATGCGGTGGGGCTAGTCCTCTTCGATCTCCGTGATGGCGCCCATCGGGCACTCCTCCATGCAGGTCCCGCAGCCCGTGCAGTCGTCCTCGTTCACCGGCTGAGTGACGTCATCCACGAGTTCGAGCACGCCCTCCGGGCACGCGTCCACGCAGATACCGCAGCCTGAGCACTCGTCCTCGTCGATGATGGGTCGGGGCATGGGCGTCTCCTTCTGGCTCTCGCACCGCGCACGCGCGGCGGCGGGTGTGTCGCGGCGGATGATACCGACCGCGGGGCCGCGTGTAAAGGGTATGAAGGGGGGTGGCCACAGACTCCCCATCTGCGGGTTTCGGGCCGCAGCTCCGGGGGTATATCAACGGGGCGCAGTAAGGAAACTTGACAATGCAACACTCAGATTTTAGACTCGGCAGGGCTGCGGACGAGTGACAGAATCCGCAGTCGCCGCATCTCGTGAACAAGCCGCTCCGGACGTGCGCCGGGGAGGATTCGAAAGGAGCACTACTCATGGGCAAGATCATCGGTATCGACCTTGGCACCACCAACTCGGCGGTCGCGGTTCTCGAAGGTGGCGAACCTACGATCATCGTGAACGCCGAAGGCGACCGCACCACGCCGTCGGTCGTCGCGTTCCGCAAAGACGGGGAGCGCATCGTCGGCAAGGCCGCCAAGAACCAGGCGATCACCAATCCCGAGAACACCATCACGTCGATCAAGCGCTTCATCGGCCGCAAGTTCGAGGAGACCTCCTCGGAGCGCGGAACCATCGCGTACAACGTTTCGAAGGGCAAAGACGGCCGCTCGGTCGTCGACATCGAAGGCAAGCACTTCACCCCCGAGGAGATCTCGGCGATGGTGCTGCAGAAGCTCAAGGCCGACGCTGAGGCGTACCTCGGCCATCCGGTCACCGAAGCGGTCATCACGGTCCCGGCGTACTTCAACGACTCACAGCGCCAGGCCACGAAGGACGCGGGCAAGATCGCCGGTCTCGAGGTCAAGCGCATCATCAACGAGCCTACGGCCGCTGCACTCGCGTACGGTCTCGACAAGGGACACCAGGACCAGACGGTTCTCGTCTTCGACCTCGGCGGCGGCACGTTCGACGTGTCGGTCCTCGACATCGGCGAGGGCGTCTTCGAGGTCAAGTCCACCAACGGTGACAACCACCTCGGCGGCGATGACTGGGACCAGCGCGTGATCGACTGGCTCGCGGACAAGTTCAAGGCCGACCACGGCATCGACTTGCGCGCCGACAAGATGGCGCTCCAGCGTCTCAAGGAGAAGGCCGAGCAGGCGAAAATGGAGCTCTCCACCACGCAGACCACGCAGATCAACGCCCCGTTCATCACGGCGGACGCGTCAGGCCCGAAGCATCTGGACTACACGCTCACGCGTGCCGAGTTCCAGAAGATCACGAGCGACCTGCTCGATCGCTGCAAGAAGCCGGTGGAGTCCGCGATCAAGGACGCAGGCATCAAGGCGAGCGAGATCAGCGAGGTCATCCTGGTCGGTGGCTCGACCCGTATGCCTGCGGTGCAGGAACTCGTGAAGGGCATCACCGGCAAGGACCCGCACAAGGGCGTCAACCCGGACGAGGTCGTGGCGGTCGGAGCGGCCATCCAGGGCGGCGTGCTCGGCGGCGACGTGAAGGACATCCTGCTCCTCGACGTGACCCCGCTTTCGCTGGGCGTTGAGACCCTTGGCGGCGTGATGACCAAGCTCATCGAGCGCAACACCACCATTCCGACTCGCAAGAGCGAGACGTTCACCACAGCTGCCGACGGTCAGAACTCGGTGGAGATCCACGTGCTCCAGGGTGAGCGCGAGATGGCCACCTACAACAAGACGCTCGGCAAGTTCCACCTGATGAACATCCCGCCGGCGCCGCGCGGTATCCCGCAGATCGAGGTCACGTTCGACATCGACGCCAACGGCATCGTGAATGTCTCGGCCAAGGACCGCGGCACGGGTCAGGAGCAGAAGATCACCATCACCGGCACGACCGCGCTTTCCGACGAGGAAGTGGACCGCATGGTGAACGACGCGGAGAGCCACGCCGACGAGGACAAGCAGAAGAAGGAAGAGGCCGAGGCACGCAACACCGCCGACAGCCTCGTTTACGGCACCGAGAAGACCCTCGTCGACCTTGGCGAGAAGGTCCCTGCCGAGACCAAGAGCGACGTCGAGGCGGCGGTTGCAGAGGTCAAGAAGGCGCTCGAGGGCGACGACACGGACGCGATCCGCACCGCCACGCAGGCGCTGCAGGAGAAGAGCTACAAGCTCGCCGAGATCGTGTACCAGCAGGTCTCCGAGGAGCAGGGTGCCGAAGGCGCCGAGGCTGCGCCCGAGGGTGACGAAGAAGTGGCCGACTACGAAGTCGTCGATGAGGATCAGTAATCATGGACCGCACGCGCAAAGACCCGACCGGGGGTAACCCATCCGGTCTCGGTCCCCGGGCCGATCGCCCTGCGGAGGTTCCCTTCGGGGTTCCCCCGGTCGGCTCCATGCCCGTCGATGATCCTGAACTCCGGGACGACCTCGGGGCTGAGTATGAGTTCAGGGGCGACGTGCTCGAAGACGAGCTCGAGGCTGCGCGGCGGGAAGCCGCCGCGCACCTCGATACCGCGCAGCGTCTGCAGGCCGACTTCGACAACTACCGCAAGCGGGTTGCGCGGGACGCGGAGGACGCGGCCAAGCGCGCGGGCCAGCGCGTGATCTCCGAGATGCTGCCCGCGCTCGACAACCTCGAGCGCGCGCTTGCGCACGTGGAATCGGGCGGCGAGGGCCAGCAGCTCACGGATGGCGTGCGGATGGTGGTCCAGCAGGTGCTCGACGTCTTCGCCAAAGAGGGCGTGGAGCGCATCGATCCTCTCGGCCAGCAGTTCGATCCGAACGAGCACCAGGCGGTCGGACAGTCCGCACGCGACGACGTGCCCGAGAGCACGGTGGTGGACATGTTCCAGGCCGGCTACCGGATGCACGGTCGCGTGCTTCGGCCCGCGGCGGTCGTCGTGAGCACCGGAGGCCCCGCGCCGAAGGAGTAGGCCATGGCCGACAAGGACTACTACGACATACTCGGCGTGCCCAAGACGGCCACGACCGACGAGATCAAGAAGGCGTTCCGCAAGCAGGCGCGCAAGCATCATCCCGACGCGGGAGGCTCCGAGGAGAAGTTCAAGGAGCTGAACGAGGCGTACGAGATCCTCTCCGACGACGAGAAGCGCACGCAGTACGACACCTATGGCCGGTACTTCGGCGGGAACATGCCGCCGGCCGGTGCCGGTCCCGGAGGCGCGGGTTACCCGGGCGGCTATCCCGGTGGCGGCTTCCCGGGCGGAGCGAGCTATCAGACGGCCGACATGGGCGACCTGGGCGATCTGTTCGGCAACCTGTTCAGCGGGACCTCAGGTGGCGGTGGCGGCCGAAAGGCCGCGCATCGCGGGGCCGACCTGCAGTACGACCTCACGCTCTCGTTCGACGAGGCGCTCAAGGGCACGTCGACGAAGGTGGACGTCAGGCGAACCGAGACGTGTGCCGCATGCAAGGGCACGGGCGCGCGGCCGGGTACGAGCCCGGTCACCTGTCCCACCTGCAACGGTAGCGGGCACGTGAGCCAGGGCCAGGGCCTCTTCGGCTTCTCGCGGCCGTGTCAGCGCTGTGGCGGCAAGGGCACGATCGTCGAGAGCCCGTGCGCCACATGCAAGGGCAAGGGCAAGGTCGTGCGCGTCAAACCGCTCACGGTGAACATCCCGCCGGGCGTGACCGACGCCGGAAAGTTGCGCTTCGCCGGGAAGGGCGAGCAGGGCACAGGCGGCGGACCTGCGGGCGACCTCTACGTGATCACGCACATCACGCCGCACAAGTTCTTCGCGCGTGATGGCGCGGACGTGCTGATCGACCTGCCGGTGACGATCGTGGAAGCGACGCTCGGGGCCGACGTGACCGTCCCCGTGCCGGACGGAAGCAAGGTCAAGCTCAAGGTGGCGCCGGGCACCGCGGATGGCAAGGTTCTGCGGGTGCCGGGCAAGGGCGCCCCGAAGCTCAAGGGCAAGGGCAACGGCGACCTCAAGGTCCGCGTGAGGATCGCGGTGCCGGACAAGGTCACCGCCGAGCAGAAGGAACTACTGCGCCGATTCGAGTCGTCGCGTGACGAGGACGTTCGGGCGCACATCGCATGAGGAAGGAGTCCCGGCCGTGGTGAGACAGCAGCGAGGCAGCAGTGGCAAGGACCGGCCGGTCTACATGATCAGCGTGGCCGCCGAGTTGGCGGGCGTGCATCCACAGACGCTCAGGATCTACGAGCGCAAGGCGCTCGTGCAGCCCACGCGTTCGCCGGGCGGCACGCGCCTGTACTCGGAGGCCGATATCGAGCGGTTGCGGCTCATCCAGCAGCTCACGCAGGACGAGGGAGTCAACCTCGCGGGCGTGATGCGGATCATCGAGCTCCAGATCGAGAAGGAGCGGCTCGAATCGCAGCTCGCCGACGCCGAGGCCGCGGCGTCGCGCGCCGAGCGGCAGCTGGCGAACGAGATCAACGAGTTCCGCCGCTCGATGCGGGCCGACATCGTGCACGTGCCGCGTGGCGGCATGGTGCGGAGGGACGGTCGCTGATGACTGACAGGCGCAGCGGACTTGTCCGCTGGCTCGAGGGCGTGCGCGCAGGGGAGATCCACGGCGGCCCGCTTTGACTGGTTGTGGCGTGGGTGTACTCACGCGTGATGAAGAACAGGACAGCACCCGCTTGAACCGTCGGCCGGTAGCCCGGGTGGCTGCCGCAAGGGGAACGGGCGTGGCTCGTAGGAGTTGAGTGACATGCGGTTGGACAAGCTGACAGTGAAAGCGCAGGAGGCCCTCCAGGCGGCACAGGGCATCGCCGATGACGCATCCTCGCACGTGATCGAGCCCGAGCACCTCTTGAAGGCGCTGCTCGATGCCGCCGAGGGAATCGTGCGCCCCATCGTGCAGAAGGTGGGCGCCGACCCCGACCTGGTGGAGGCCGAGGTCACCTCGGCCATCGAGGCGATGCCCAAGGTCACGGGCGCTGGCGCCCAGGGCCCGGCTGGCGTGGGGCCGCGCCTCAACAGCGTGCTCGGTGACGCGTTCAAGCATGCCGAGAAGCTGAAGGACGCGTACGTAACCACGGAGCACATGCTGGTTGCATTGGCGGATGACAAGGGCGAGGCCGGGCGGATTCTCGAGCGAGCCGGCGTAACCCAGAAGCGCGCGCTCCAGGCACTTGAGGAACTTCGCCGTGGCGCGCGCGTGACCGATGCGAACCCCGAAGCGCAGTTCCAGGCGCTCGAACGGTTCAGCCGCAACCTCACGCAGGCCGCGCGCGACGGCAAGCTCGACCCGGTGATCGGCCGCGTGGAGGAGATCCGCCGCGTGATCCAGGTGCTCTCACGCCGCACGAAGAACAACCCCGTGCTCATCGGCGAGCCGGGCACCGGCAAGACGGCGATCGTGGAAGGGCTCGCACAGCGAATCGTCGCGGGCGACGTTCCGTCCACGCTCAAGGACAAAGACGTGGTATCGCTCGATCTCGGCGCGATGGTAGCGGGCGCCAAGTACCGCGGCGAGTTCGAGGACCGTCTGAAGGCTGTGCTACGGGAGATCGAGCAGGCCGAGGGACGGCTCATCCTCTTCATCGACGAGCTGCACACGCTGGTGGGAGCGGGCGCTGCCGAAGGCTCGATGGATGCCAGCAACATGCTCAAGCCCGCACTCGCGCGCGGCGAGCTCCACGCGATCGGCGCCACCACGCTCGACGAGTATCGCGAGCACATCGAGAAAGACGCCGCGCTTGAGCGCCGCTTCCAGCCGGTGTTCGTGGGCGAGCCGAGCGTGGAGGAGACGATCGCCATCCTGCGCGGCCTGAAGGAGCGCTACGAGGTGCACCACGGCGTACGCATCGCCGATGGCGCCATCGTGGCAGCCGCCACCCTCTCGGATCGCTACATCGCGGACCGATTCCTGCCGGACAAGGCGATCGACCTCATCGACGAGGCAGCTTCGCGCCTCCAGATCGAGATGGACTCTAAGCCGGAGGAGATCGACCGGCTCGACCGTCAGGTCTGGCAGTTGAAGATGGAGGAGCAGGCGCTCCAGGCGGAGAAGGACGAGGCGAGCAAGGAGCGCCTCGAGGTGTTGCGCGGTGAGATGGCGGACCTGGGCGAGCGGCTCTCCGGGCTGAATGCGCGCTGGAGCAGCGAACGCGGTGTCACCGACGACGTGAAACGGCTGCAAAGCGAGCTCGACCAAGCGAAGCTCGATGGCGAGCGGGCCGAGCGCGAAGGCGATCTCCAGCGGGCAGCCGAGCTCCGCTACGGGCGTATTCCGCAGCTGGAGACCGAGCTTGCCGGGGCGGATACAAAACTCAAGGAGCTTCAGGCCGGTGCCGGGATGTTGAACCAGGAGGTCACCGAGGCCGAGATCGCCGAGGTGGTGGGCGCATGGACCGGCATTCCGGTGTCCCGGCTGCTCGAGGGCGAACTCGCCAAGCTCGCACACCTCGAGGAGCTTCTCCATCAGCGAGTGGTCGGTCAGGACGAAGCGGTAGCCGCGGTTGCCGGCGCGATCCGGCGTTCTCGCGCGGGACTCGCGGATCCGGACCGTCCCATCGGCTCGTTCATCTTCCTCGGCCCCACCGGTGTGGGGAAGACCGAGCTTGCCCGGGCGCTTGCGGCGTACCTCTTCGACGACGAGCGCAACATGGTGCGCATCGACATGTCCGAGTACATGGAGAAGTTCAGCGTGCAGCGCCTCATCGGCGCGCCTCCGGGCTACGTCGGTTACGAGGAAGGCGGCCAGCTCACCGAGGCGGTGAGGCGACGCCCGTACTCGGTCGTGCTGCTCGACGAGATCGAGAAGGCGCACCCCGACGTGTTCAACGTGCTGCTGCAGGTGCTCGACGACGGGCGCCTCACCGATGGCCAGGGTCGCACGGTGAGCTTCCGCAACACGATCGTGATCATGACAAGCAACGTGGGCAGCCAGTTCATCACCGAACTCGCCAAGGGCGGCGGCGAGTACGAGCAGATGAAGGCGCTCGTGGAGGAGGCGCTCCGCGCCACGTTCCGGCCGGAGTTCCTGAACCGGGTGGACGACACGGTGGTCTTCCACGCGCTCTCACTCGACGACGTGTCCGCGATCATGGAGATCCAGCTCGGCATCGTGCGCCAGCGCCTGGCCGAGCGGAAGATCGCTCTCGAAGTCACGCCTGCGGCTGCCGAGCGGATCGCCATCGACGGGTTCGACCCCGTCTTCGGCGCACGTCCGCTCAAGCGCGTGATCCAGCGCGAGGTGGTCGACCGTGTAGCCAAGGCGCTCATCGAGGGCACGGTGGGCGAGGGTGATACCGTCACGATCGACATCATCGACGACGAACTCGGCGTGCGAAGCATCAGGCACGTCGGCTAGCGAAAGGGAGTACCTGCAATGCGAACCATGCCGACCCAGGAGGGCATCGGCTACCTGCTCAATCGGGCATCGTACTTGAGGACTCCGAACGTCACGAACGCCACGAGCGCCTGAAGCGCCAGCCGCCAGCGAACCAGCCCCCTCATCGATGCCCCCTCACGTCAGGTGTCAGGCCGAGTATAGGGGAGCGCGTCGGCCGATGACGACCGCCACTCGCCGACACATGTGTGCCGTCCACCCGCTTTCGGGGTGCGCGCAGATACGTTTGCCTGCATACTGGCGGACGGTGTGTCCGAAGGCGCTTGTAGGGGGCTCTCAGCATGAAGATCGCTTCACCCGCGCGCGGTTGGATCGTCACGCTCGCCGGCATCGGTATCAACCTTGCGCTCGGCGTGCTCTACGCGTGGAGCATCATCGCCAAGTCGCTTACGGCCGACTGGGGATGGACGGCCGGTGGCGCAAGTCTGCCCTACGCCGTCGCGTGCGGTGTCTTCGCCGTCTCGATGGTGTTCGCCGGTCGCGCGCAGGACCGCCTCGGGCCGCGGATCGTCGCCACGTTTGGCGGGGCGCTCACGGGACTCGGCATGATCGTGGCAAGCTTCGGTTCCGCCGACACCCGTCTTCCGATCGTGCTCGGCTTCGGCGTGATGGCGGGCACCGGCATCGGTCTGGGCTATGCGGCGGCCACTCCGGCTGCTGTGAAGTGGTTCCCGGCCGCGAAGAAGGGGCTCATCACGGGTCTCGTGGTCTCGGGATTCGGTCTCGCGAGCGTCTACATCGCTCCGCTCACCCAGTGGCTGCTCGGCGCGTACGGCATCGCGATGACGTTCCGCATCCTGGGTGTGGGCTTCCTCATCTCCACCGTGACGCTTGCGCAGCTGCTCGGTAACCCGCCGAAGGAGCATGCGCCCGCGCAGCGGGTCGCGAACGCCGCGGCGGCACACCCGGCCGTCGCGCACCGCGAGTACGATTGGCATGAGATGATCCGCACCCCGCAGTTCGCGCTGCTGTGGCTGATGTACGCGTTCGCCGCATTCGCCGGTCTGATGATCATCGGGCACATGGCGAAGATCGCGGCGTTGCAGATGCCCGGCGCCGACCTCGGGTTCGCGCTCGTGGCCGTACTGGCGGTCGGCAATGCATCAGGTCGCGTGGTTGCGGGCATGGCCTCGGACCGCCTCGGTGGCACGAAGACCATGCTCGTCGTCTTCGTCATGCAGGCTGCGATGATGGGCGTGCTGTCCATCGCCGACGCGCCGGCGATGCTCGTGCCGGTCGCGGCGTTCGTGGGATTCAGCTACGGGGCGAACCTCGCGCTGTTCCCGTCCACCACCCAGGGCTACTTCGGCACGAAGAACTACGGCGTCAACTACGGCCTTGTCTTCACGGCATGGGGCGTGGGCGGCGTGTTCGGCTCCATGACGGCGGGCTCGATCGTCGACTCCACGGGAGGTTACGGGATCGCGTACGCGGTCGCCGCCGGGCTGTGTCTGGTCGCGGCTGCGCTCACCTTCGCGACGAAGCCGCCCAAGCCCTCCGAGGCCGCAGGCGAGAACGCCGACAGGGAGCTGCTGGCTGCGTAGAAGCGGCGTGAGGTGGCGAGGAGGCCTCAGGGCCCAAGCGTCACCGGCACCTCGACCACGTTGATGTCCGAGCCGTCTTTGGCCGACTGCTCGTAGACCACGATGGCGCCCTCGCCACCGGCTGCGAGCGGGTAGGAGACGCTCACGTCGAAGGTACCGCGCGTGCCCGTGCCGGAGGTCGCCATGGCCGGGACTTCGACGATCGTGCTGCCGTCGCGCCCGAGGATGCGCACCATGAACGCAGCTTCGAAGGTGTTCGCGGTGCCGGTGAGGCGCACGGGGTTTCCGACGGTCATGCCAGGTGTCGGGCTCTCCAGGAAGATCGCGGGGAGCACGTACTCGTAGTCCCCCCGCTCCTGCGGCTCGTCGAGCATGATGCCCTCACCGCCGAAGACGTCCACGACGTCGCCGTCCATCATGAGCACGACCCGGTCCACGGTGGAGAATTGCGTGAGCGTGTATACAACCTGGGCGAGCCGCATCGTCATCGAGAGCGTGCCGCCGCCGGTGTCGTACTCGCCGGAGAGGTCGACGCGAGCCGTCCCGCCGTCGATCGTGAGGCCGAGAAGCCGCGTGCCCTCGGGCACCTCGCTGCCGAAACCCCATCCCTGCTCGGTGGCGGTGGGTCCGGCGAGCAGCTCCTCCACGGCCGCGCGTGCGAGCGCCGGTGTCTCGGGAACCTCGCGCGTCACGACACCGAGGTACTCGCCGCGCGCGAGATACACGCGCACGGTCTGCGTGGCGGTGGACTCCGCCTCGACTTCGCCTTCGGCTTCGGTTTCGGGTTCGGACTCCTCGTCCGGCTCCACAGTCGCCGTCGTTTCAGTCTCGTCCCCTACGTCGTCCGCGCTCATCGTCCGGCCGGCGACCACGCCGGCGCCGATCGCCAGTGCGATCACCACGACGCCCAGCACCCAGAACCACCATGGCAGTGACTTCATGGCATCCCCTTCGTCGGTCTGTACGTTGTTCGTTCCACCGTTCGGCAGATGCCATACGGCTTATGGTGCCGTTCGTCAGCGATTCGGCGGGTTCCATCACTGCGTCACCGCCTGTCAGCACGCGTCTGTTGCCGCTGGGTATGTGTGCCGATAGGGATGACAGGCAGAGTATGCTCGTCACGGAATCCCCGGGAGGTGACCAGCGTGGACAACCGCTCCACAGAGGCGTCGGCTGCTGCTGCACACGCTCTGACCGATCCGGGTCGCGTCTCGATGCTGCTCGAAGGCGCGTCGTTCCCGGCGGCGCTGTGGTCGGGCTCCGAGCTCAAGTTCACGTGGATGAACGGCGTGTTCCGCGATCTCCTCGAAGACGTGCGTCCGCAGTGGGACCTCCTGGGCATGCCGGTGCGGGGCTTCATGTCCGACTCGCGCAGCGCCTCCCGCTTCATCGATGTCGCCTATACGGGTCAGCCGATCACCGTCCCCGCGTACGAGTTCAAGACCTCGTGGGGCGACGTGACGTTCTGGCAGCTCTCATACCTGCCTGTTCCGGGCCGCATCGGGCATCCGTTCGATGTGCTGCTGCTTGCGGTGGACGTGTCGCTGTCGGTTGCGGAGCGCACATCGCAGGAGGCCGTCGCGGCTGACCTGCGGCGCGCCATCAACCTGATCGACGTCACGGTGCTCTCCTCACTCGATTCCGAAGACATCCTTCAGCGTGTGCTCGTGGAGGCCACCGAGGCTCTTGCCGCTGACTGGGGCTGGATCGCCGAGCGCGATGACGGCTACTGGGTGTTCCGCAACGTCCACGGCTGGCCTGCCGAGATGACGGGCCTGAAGTTCCGGGAGGACGAGGTCTCGCTCCCGTCGCTCGTGGCCAAGACGGGGCACGCGCTCGCGGTCTCGCAGTCGGATGCGACGCGGCGCGAGCAGTTCGAACTGATGGTGAAGCACGACATCGGCGCGTTCGCGCTCGTGCCCCTCAAGAGCCGGGGCGAGGTCACCGGTGCGATGGGCTTCTGCTGGGACGAAGACGTGAGCTTCGGCGACGCACAGCACGACCTGCTGCAGAAGCTCGAGTTGTCGCTCTCGCTCGCCCTCGAGAACGCCCGGCAGTACGCCAACGAGCGTCACCTGACCCGGCAGCTACGAGGCGCGTTCTTCGGTGCACCTGCGACGGTGCCCGGCTTCGAGATGGGCCACCTGTACCACGCAGTTTCGGGCGTGAGCTACGTGGGCGGCGACTTCTACGACGTCATTCCGCTCGAGGCGGGACGGCTCGGCGTGCTCATCGGCGATGTCGCGGGCCACGGCGCAGAGGCGGCGGGCCTCACCGCGCTCGTGAAGAGCGCGATGCGCTCCGAGGCGCTGCGTCTGCCCTCACCGCAGCTCGTGATGGACCGTGCGAACGACCTGGTGCTCCGGGGGGCCGCGCCGCACGAGTTCGTCTCGGCATTCTTCGGCCTGATCGACGGCTCCACGGGTCATATGGCGTACAGCCTGGCCGGCCATCCGCCACCCGTGATCGTCCGTGCGGACGGCGTGCCGGTGCTGCTCCCCGACGATGGGGGCGTGCTGGGCGCGCTTGGCGGGATGCGCTACGACAATCATGACGCGCATCTGGACGTCGGCGACCTGCTGGTGATGTACACCGACGGGCTTGTGGACGCGCGGTCGCCGCGCGGCGAGTCCTTCGGCACCGATCGGCTGCTGCGCGCGTGCGCCGAGGCGGCCGGGGAATCGGCATCGACGGTTCCCGAGTCGCTGTTCATGTCGGCCTTCGGCTTTTCCGAGGGACGGCTCGCCGATGACATCGCGATCGTGGCGCTGCGGCGTACCGAGGCAGCCGGCGGGTACGACCAGGGTCGCCTCGAACTCGAGTCGGCGGTCGCTTAGCGGTTCTGCGCCCCGTCCATCCTTTGTTTCGAGCCGTCCGCGTGGCGTCTTCCGCCTGCCCTTTACATGCGTGCTCGACCGGCAATACAGTCATGGCAGACGCGTCGATCATGCGAGGGGGCCTCCACCATGCTGTGCCCGAACTGTCAGGCCGAAGTCCGCGACGGTGCCGCGTTCTGCGGCTCGTGTGGAGCGACCATCGAACAGGCCCCGGCATCCGCCGCGGTGACCGAGTCTTTACCGCAGCCGACGGCGCCGATGCCCGGACCGGATCCGGCCGCCCAGGCGGCGTACCAGGCGCAGGTTGCCGAGTACGAACGGCAGAAGGCCGCATACGAGCAGGCGCAGTACGCCCAGCAGGTGGCTGCATACGAGCAGGAGAAGGTCGCGTACGACCAGCAGGTCGCCGGGCAGCAAGCCGCTTACGGCGCGCCAGTCACACAGGCGGCTCCTCCCAAGAAGAAGACCGGGCTCGTGGTCGCGATCGTGATCATCCTCATCCTGCTGCTGGTCGGCTGCAGCGTGGGAGGCTTCTTCGCCTACAAGGCGTGGAACGACAAGAACAACGAGACGCCGGGGACGACCGACACCGGAACGACCGACACCGATGCGGGCGACAGTGATACGGATGGTACAGACACCGATTCGGGCAATGCGCTCGACAGCTACGCCACTGCTGACGAGGCCGTGATGGCACAGCTCGACGCCTCGGGGGTCGGCGACTGGGTGTATCAGCTCTACGACGAGGGCGACGGTTACGCCACGTACTGGGCCGGCCCGCCGAATAGCGAGTTTGTCGACGAGATCTACCTGGAGCAGAACCCCGACGGGACCTGGTCGGTCATCGAGGTGAGCGGCCTCGACTTCGGCGGTGACGTCTCGGGCAGCCCGGCCGACGAGGCCATGTGGATTGTCGACATGCACCTCTCCTACGTGCAGAGCGACATGGGCCTGGAGGCGCAGTCACTCACCGTCGACCCGTTCCGCTCGGACGCCGCGAGCGCGGCGGTCTCGGGTGGCGGATTCGATTACTACTCGGTCGACGGCTATACCGAGCAGTCGGACGGCAGCTTCTGGGTGCAGACCACGCAGTCGTGGTACGGCAGCGTGGAGGGCTGGGAGTACTGGGTGGTGCCCACCGAGGTCGGCTACATGATCGCGGACCTCCGCTACATGGAGTAGCGCTACTGCCGTTCGAGGACGTCGCGCGCTCGGCTCATGCCGTAGGCCACAGCCGGGCGGAGGCTCTTGCTGTTGCCCCAGACCTTGATCTCGCGGTAGTACTCATGCATGCCGGCGATGGCGATCACGAGGTACGCGCGCTCGAGCGGCGGCAGGGTATCGGTCAGCTTCTGCAGGTGGCACAGCGCCGCCGCCTGGGCGTCCGCGTCCTCGGGATCCGTCGGGCGCGTCTCGCTGCAGCGGTACTCGCCGGGGGCCACCCTGGTCAGCACCGAGGACCACACCGCTCGAGGCTCCTCGCACACCTCGACGAGGGTCCGGCCGTGCGCCACATCCACCGGCTCTCCCTGCGGGGCAGCGGCCAGGCGCTTGACCGCATCATCCATCCAACCGACGAGTTCCTCGGCGGTGTCGCGATAGCTCAGGAAGAAGAGGAGCCGCGCGTAGTACATGAGGAAGTGCAGCACGGCGTTGTAGCCGCTCTCCTGACGCTCGGCTTGCTCCAGCCACAACTCGACACGCGCACGGTCCTCGCCGAGGAGCGCGATCTCCACAGATGCCACAGGCGTCTTCTCGCTCTTGCCGAACAGGCCCATACGGTCTCCTTGCTCCGGTCGTCCAAGCCTAGCACGTCGCGCGGCCTGCCAACCCGGGGCATGTGGCACAATGGCGTAAGCCGACACCCGCAGGGTGGGCGAGGAGGTCCTGAACGATGGAGATTCGCTTTCACAGTCCCTACAGGCACGCAGTCTCGGGTCTGCTGGTCGAGATCGTCTCGTTCGCGGCGTTCATGCTGTTCGCGGCCGGGCTTGCGCTCCTCGCTGCGTGGATCCGGTAGGTAGCCCGGATGTGGGTCGGACTTCGCTCGCGGGACCGCGACATCATCGCTCACTACGTCGGAATACTCATGGTGTCGTTCGCCGGCGCCATGCTCATCCCGCTGCTAACGGCACTCGTGGCGGGGGAGTGGGATCCCGCGCTCGACTATGTGTGTGGGATCGGCGTTGCCGCAGGCCTCGGAGGCATGCTTGCCAGTCGGGCGCCATGGGGAGTGCATCTCGATCGGCAGAACGCGCTTGTCGTGACCGCCCTGGTCTGGCTGGCTGCGTCGCTGGTCGGGGCGGTGCCGCTGGCGCTGTCCGGTCACTATGGCAGCTTCCTTGACGCGCTGTTCGATGCGATGTCCGGTTTCACCACTTCGGGTCTCACGCTCGTACAGGACCTGGATCACCTGCCGCTTGCGCACAATATGTGGCGGCACCTCACGCATCTCATCGGCGGGCAGGGCATCGTCGTCGCCGTGCTGACGCTTGCCTTCGGCGTGCGCGGAGGCGGAGCGGTGTCGCTCTATCAGGCCGAGGGTCGTGACGAGCGGATTCTGCCGAACGTGATGCACACCGCGCGCTTCATCTGGTTCGTGACGTTGATATACGTGTCACTCGGGACGGCGATCCTCTCGGTAGGCAATCTCCTTGCCGGTATGGAACTCGGCCGGGCCGTACTGCACGGCTTCTGGCACACGATCGCGTGTTATGACACGGGAGGCTTCGCGCCCCAGTCGCAAAACGCGCTCTACTACCACAGCCCGCTGTTCGAGATCGTCACGGTCATGCTGATGCTCGCGGGGATGCTCAACTTCAACCTGCACGCGGATATCTGGCGCGGCGACCGCAGGGAGCTGTTCAGGAACATCGAGTCGCGCACGCTGGCCGTGCACATCGGTCTGCTGTCGCTTGCCGTGGGGCTGGGTCTGGGCGCCACCGCACTTTACTCGGAGCCGGGAGAGGTGCTTCGCAAAGGCCTCTACCATCTACTTTCGGCGCACAGCGGAACGGGCCAGCAGACGCTGTATGCCGCCCAGTGGACGCGTGGGTACGGTGACCTGGCGCTCGTCGCTGTCATGCTTGCGATGGCGCTCGGCGGCATGGCGTCATCGACTGCGGGTGGCATCAAGGCGTTACGCGCGGGTCTCATCTTCAAGGGCCTGCTGCTTCGCATCAAGCAGGCCATCGCTCCTCAGAGCGCGATCGTCGGCATGAAGTTCCATCACCTGACCGACGTGCACCTGACCGCAGACGCCGTGTCGGGCGCACTGATCGTCTTCGCGCTGTATGTTGTGTCGTACGTGACCGGCGCGCTGGTTGGCCTTGCGTACGGCTATCCCGCGCGTGAGGCGCTCTTCGAGTCGATCTCGGCCACGGCAAACGTGGGCCTCTCGGCGGGGATCACCTCGCCCGCGATGCCCGCGGGACTTAAGATCACCTATATCCTGCAGATGTGGACGGGGCGGC
The DNA here is from genome assembly GCA_030652115.1 of Coriobacteriia bacterium. Lineage (NCBI taxonomy): Bacteria > Bacillati > Actinomycetota > Coriobacteriia > Coriobacteriia bacterium. The sequence goes on from JAUSBK010000003.1 coordinate 136,730, forward strand.
TCGAGTTCGTTGCGGTGCTTGCCATGGTGGCGAGCCTGGTGGCCTCCGTGCGCTCTCGTGCGAGACGGGGGCGGGCATGAGGATCAGGTTGGTCGTGCTGCTGATGGTCGTAGCGCTGGTGGCGTTGCCCGCTCGAGGAATCGCGGTGGAAGTCGTGTCCCGGACTTCGGCGGCTGAGCTGGTGAGCGCCGAAAGCGGGCTGGACGGCTCGACCGTCACGTTCGAGGGTGAAGTGGTCAGCGAGGTGCTGGCCGGCGGTCGCGGTCACGTCTGGGTGAACGTGCTGTCAGATGGCGTCGCGATCGGGGTCTGGGCGCCTGCCGAGCTGGCCGACGACCTTGAGGTCTTCGGCGACTGGGGTCACAACGGCGATCGCGTGGTGGTGACCGGCACCTTCAACCAGGCCTGTGATGTGCACGGTGGCGATCTCGACGTACACGCGACGTCCGTCGAGTTGCTTGAGCGCGGCAGCGAGCGTCACCACCCGGCGGCGTTCTGGAAGCTGGGCGTCGGGGCGGGGGGCATCGTCCTTGGCCTGCTCGGACATCGCCGCATGCGGCGGCGCGAGGAGGACGATCGCTGGTGATGGAGGCACTGCGTGGTTTCGCGAGCGACAACGCGTCGGGGGCGCACCCGGCGGTGCTCGCTGCCATGGCCGAAGCGAATCGGGGCCACGTCCACGCGTATGGCGACGATCCGGTGACCGCACAGGCCCGCGGGCTCGTGCAGGGGCACTTCGGCGCGCAGGCGGAGGCCTTCTTCGTCTTCAACGGCACCGGTGCGAACGTGACCGCGCTCCAGGCGCTGATGCGTCCGTTCGAAGCGGTGATCTGTCCCGCAACGGCGCACATCAACGCCGATGAGTGTGGGGCACCCGAGCGATTCACCGGCGGGAAGCTGCTGGCGGTTCCCACGCCAGATGGCAAGCTCACGCCTACGCTCATCGAGGGCGCGATCACGGGCGTGGGCTTCGAGCATGCGAGTCAGCCGCGCGTCGTGTCCATTACGCAGTCCACCGAGTACGGGACGGTCTACTCGGCACGTGAGCTGGAAGCGGTAGTCGCCACTGCCCGCACGTTCGGACTCCGGGTCCATGTCGACGGCGCCCGGCTCGCGAATGCTGCTGCGTCCCTCGGCTGTTCGCTCGGCGAGGCCTGTGCCGGCGCGGATGTGGTGTCCTTCGGCGCGACGAAGAACGGTGCGGTGCTCGCCGAGTCCGTGGTGTTCCTCGATCCTGCGCTCGCCACCGACTTCAAGTACGTGCGCAAACAGAGCGCGCAGCTGGCGTCGAAGATGCGGTTCGTGAGCGCGCAGTTCGCGGCGCTCCTGGAGGGCGACCTGTGGCTCGAGAACGCCGGACACGCGAACGCGATGGCGCGGTTGCTCGCGGAGCGCGCGGGCGCGGTGCCGGGCGTGCGCATAACGCAGCGTGTCGACGCCAACGAGGTCTTTGCGGTGCTTCCCCACGACGCCATCGCGCCGCTCCAGGCCGAGTTCGACTTCTACACCTGGGACGAACGTGCTGATGAGGTCCGGTGGGTCACCAGCTGGGACACGACCACGGAGGACGTTGAGCGCTTCGCCGCCGCGATTGCTCGTGAGCTAGGCTGAGACCGAAGGCGCGGCTGCGGGTTGGCGCTACGGCGCAGCGGCAGCGGCCAGCGTCCGGATCGCGGCCACCACTTCGTCGGCATGTCCCTCGAGCTTCACCTTTGGCCAGACGCGCGCGATGCGTCCCTCGGGATCGATCAGGAACGTCGAGCGCGCGGCCATCACTCCGAGCACGGCGCGCGCGCCGTAGGCGTCGATGATCGACTTGCCGGTGTCGGCGATCATCGGGAAGGTGAGATCGAACTTGTCGATGAAGCGCCGCTGGACCTCGGGTTTGTCGGCGCTGACGCCCACAACCAGGGCGTTCAAGGACTCCAGCTCCTCGGCGTGAGCCTGGAAGTCCTTCGCTTCGTGCGTTCAACCGGGGGTGTTCGCCCGCGGATAGAAGTACACGACCACCCACTTCCCGATGACCACTCGACTCCCGACGTGATCCGACAGGTGGAACCGTGCGCCACCCGTGGTGGTCGCATCGATGGGCGGCGCGGGCTGACCGACCTTTGGCATGATGATCTCCGGCATCGTTCCTCCTCGGCTCTGCGTTCATAACGGTATGTACCTCGGCGCGTGTCGAACCACGCACCGACCGCGCCGACGGGTCCGCACGCGACTCGTTCGGTGTAGCATGGCCGCATGCGATACGTGGTCGACGGCTACAATGTCACCAAGCGCGACCCCGCCACCGCGCGCCTGTCCCTCGAGGGCCAGCGCGAAGCACTGGTGGCGCGACTTGCCGCGCGCGGTCAGGGCCTGCTCGGCTCGGGCCCGATAGTGGTCGTTTTCGATGGCGTGCCCGATGCGGGCGTCGGCACCTTCCGTCGCGGATCGGTCGAAGTCCGCTTCTCGCGCCTCGAGACGGCCGACGACCTGATCGTGCGTCTCGCCGAAGGCGACGGCGTCACGGTGGTCACGTCGGACACGGGGCTCGGCATCCGCGTGGGTGCGTTCGGGGCGCGCGTGCTGGGTTCGGACGTCTGTTTCGAGGGGCGTGCCGGCAAGCCGTCGCCGCGGTATCGCGCTTCGAGCGCGGGTCTGCCGCCCGGTGCGAACAAGGTGACCGAGGAACTCAAGAAGCTCTGGTTGGACGACAAGGAGTGACATGCCCGGTCTCGGCGTCCTGACCAACATCGTTGCGGTGCTCATCGGCACTGCGATCGGCCTTGCGTTCGGGCGGCTGATCGGCGAGCGCTTCCACTCCATCGCGTTCTCGGCGATGGGGCTCGCGGTCATGCTCATCGGCATGACGATGGCGATCGGCGGGCTCGCCGATCTCGGCGAGACGCGGCTGGGCGACTACGCCGCGCTCGTGCTCGTGGGGTGCCTGGTGGTGGGCTCGCTCCTCGGCGAAGCGCTGCGCATCGAATACTGGCTCGAGCGGTTCGGCATGTGGTTGCAGGCGAAGTTCGGCAAGACGCCGGTGCTCGTGCCTGCCGAAGACACGTCGGCCGAAGGCGGGGAGGCCGAGCAGGGCCACACGCTGGTCGAAGGCTTCGTGACGGCGAGCCTGCTCTTCTGCACCGGCGCGATGACCGTGCTCGGCTCGCTGCAAGACGGGCTCGGTGATCCGTCGCTGCTCACGCTCAAGGCGCTGCTCGACGGCACGGCGTCCATCGCGCTCGCCACCACGCTCGGCGCGGGCGTCGGGCTGTCGGTCATCCCGATCCTCGTGCTGCAAGGCGGCATCGCGCTCGGCGCGGGTGCGCTCGAGCCGTACATCACTCCGGCGGTCATCGCCGCGATCGAAGCGGTGGGCGGAGCGCTCATCCTGGCCATCGGCCTGGACCTCGTGAAGATCAAGCGGCTGCCGGTGGGCAACATGCTGCCGGCGGTCTTCCTTGCAGCAGCCGTAGGGATGCTGCTCGGGTAGGCGCGGTCAGGGGCGCTCCGGTCCGCTACGCCTGCTCGCGCCAGCCTTTCACCTGGAATGCGCTCGGGCAGATGTCCGAGAGCGTGCATCGGCCACACACCGGGCGCTTCGCGTCGCACACACCGCGTCCGTGCTCGATGAGCCGGTAGGTGAGCGCGCCCCACTCCTCGCGCGGGAAGAGCGCCATCAGATCGCGCTCGACTTTGTTGGGGTCGTTCTCGCCGGTGAAGCCGAGGCGGTGGGCGAGGCGGAAGACATGCGTGTCCACGGCCACGCCCTCGGCCTTGCCGAACGCGTTGTAGAGCACGATGTTGGCGGTCTTGCGCGCAACGCCTGGCAAGGTCAGCAGATCCTCCATGGTGTCGGGCACCCGCCCGCCGTACTCTGCCACGATGCGCTGCGCGGCACCCATGATGTTCTTCGTCTTGTTGCGGAAGAAGCCGGTGGGGTGGACGATCTCCTCGACCTCGGCCGGGTCGGCCCCGGCGAGCGCGACGGGTGTGGGAAAGCGCTCGAACAGGATCGGCGTGACCTTGTTCACGCCCACGTCGGTGGTCTGGGCAGAGAGTATGACCGCCACGAGCAGCTGGAATTCGCTCCCGTACGAAAGGGCGATGGCGGCTGTTGGGTAGAGCTGCTTGAGCCGTGCGTCGATCTCGGCTGCGCGGGCGGGGTCGCTCATGTCGCCTCCGTCGGTCGGATGAGTCAATCGTACCCGAGACGCGGTCGCCTTCGCGGACGCTTGGATCCGGTTTACTTCCGGTTGATGCGTGCGAGGCACAATCGGCGTGGCTCGTGACCGAGGGGGGAAGCGCGGGCCGGTCGGCGGGCATCCCTTCCGGCGCGGTGAGCGCCGCTCCGCCGACCGTGTCAGACCACATCGAATAAGGGGGAATCACGATGTCCGATCCGATGAGACGTCGTTGGCAACGCGTGTTGGGAATCATGTGTGTCGTCTCGTTGCTCGCGAGCATGGCTGCCGCCGGCACGGCCGTAGCCGGTCCGGGGAGGGGGAAGGACCGCAAACAGCCGTCCGCGGCGGAACCCGGTTGGCCGGGAAGCCACGAGCCGGAGAACGATCCGCAGCCGGGGGAGGTCGGCTATCTGGCCGCGAGCGCGGTGCCGCAGGTGCCCGCCGACGGCATGACCGACGCGGAGCTCCAGGCGGCCGATCCAGCAGGGTTCGCGCAGATGAAGGCGCAACGCGATGGCATCGAGCGGAGTCTTCTCACGCAGGTGCGGACCGAGCTCAAGGCCGCAGGAGTCGCGCCGGCCAGCGAAGACCCGCTGGATGCGGGCGAGCTGGCCAAGGCGTCTGCCGCCATCACGGCTTCGGCGGTTTCGCCGTACGGGTATCTGCAGTTCACGCTCACGAGGAACACCACGAGTCCGTGGGCACGGTCGGGGTACCTCGGCATGCTCTACTTCTGCTACGGCTACTACAACGCGACGGTCGACAGCTACAAGTGGTACACGGTGGCGTGGCCCGCGCGATCGGGGGACAACATCCCCAGTCACCAGTCGTGGATCGGTACGGGACCCATCCCCGCTTACACCTACGACTTCGGCTTCATGTACGGTGCCTATCGTGGCTACGAGTCTGATGGACGGGTGGAGTTCTACCCCGGCAAGTGGCGCCTGGACCCATGGACGGGTGCGCCGTACGGGCGCAGCTGTCTGGAAGTGCACGGCGGCACGGGAACCCACGAGTTCGGCGCGACGAGCGGCTGCATCCGCACCCTCCCGTCGTCGATCAGCTCGCTCCGGTCGTACTGGACTTACAAGATGGCCAACAAATACGACCGCAACTCGGCACACCTGATCGTTCGGTACTGATCACCTAAGCAGAACGGGGGACTCCATGGCACTCTACGCACCGAACCGTATGCCGCTGAACGCGGTAGCGCGATTCGCTCTGACCGCGGTCTGTCTCGGCCTGACGGCGCTGCTTCTGGCGGGTTGTACTGGTCCTGACGAGGCCGAGGTGGGCGAGGTCGAAGCGCAGCTGTTCGATCCGCTCGAGATGACATGGAGTCCCCGTGCGTTGGCGAATGCCGCACCCTGCCTCGTCGGCTGGCGTGGTGACGGAGCGAGCGGGGCGCTCGTGACGCTTTCGGGTCCAACGCCCGCCGAGGTGCTCTGGCGCACTCCTGCCGATGCCAACCAGTTGTATATGCACCTGATGGCGGTCGACCCGGCCGGAAGCCGCATGGCGGGCGAGGTCTACTCCGATGAGTGGGGAGCCGAGCCGGCTCAGCGCGTCTTACTGTTCGAGCCGGGCGGCGGCGTGCGCGACCTGCCCCGACCCGATGGCTACGAGGGAGTCTCGGACGTGGTCTTCTGCGACGTGGGCGCTCTGGCGATCGCGTATCACGCGACGCTCGATGAGTTCCAGACCACGCTGGGAGTCGTGGCTCCGGGTGGAGAGTGGCGGCAGCTCACCCTCGAGGGCGACGTGCCGCCCCACCAGTTCATCGAGTCGCTCTCTGCACGGCCTGGCAGCGATCTGGTCGGTCTCGTGCTCAAGACCGCCGGGGATGTGGATGACAGGGACGAGGGACTGCTCGTACTGGCCCGGCTCGAGGACTCAAAGCTTACGGTAGTGACTCCTCCGTTCTGCGACGATTCACTCCCGGGCGCTCAGCCGCTGCTGGACGCGGACGGAGTCGTCTACGCGCGGATGTGGAGCACGCAGGATGGCGCATCGGCTCCGACGCTCATGCGAGTCGAGTGGAACGGTGCCGAGTGGATCGAAACCGAGATACTCGCACCGGGTGCCGTTGCGGTCGGTCCCGAGACCGGACAGGCCGTCGCACAGGGACCCGACGGCGGCTTCTGGATACGCGACGCCGAGGGTGACGCGCATGGCGAGGGCGCGACGCTGCTTCGCCTCGCACCGGGAGCGATCGCTCCCGAGCCCACTAGCGTGGACGCGAGCGGTATCGGCTGGTTCTCCTGGGTCGAGGGATCCACGGACTGAAGGAACGCACGGCGACGCGGGGGCGGGTCGCGGCTCGGCGCATCGGCCCGGCCCCGCGGTTTGACCGCGCTCCCGCGGGGCCATACACTCGCATCCGTCGCCCGCCCCGGCATACCGGATGCGGGCCCTTCGTGCTGCTACGAGAGTGCAGGAGCGTTGCCGTGGAAGCGTTCTACAACGCGATAGCCCCGCAACTGCGGACCGAGCCGGCACTCGCCCGCGGTCTCGAGCGGCTCGCCACCGGCGAAGACGTCACCCTTGCTGCGGCCGGTCTCGTTCGGCCTGTCCTCACCGCAGTGGTCGCCGACTCCCGCACCAAACCTGTCCTGGTCGTACTGCCCGGCAATGATGCCGCAGCGCGATTTGCGCGCCAGCTTGGCACCTACGTGGGACATGAGCGCGTGCTGCACTTCCCGGAGCGCGTCGAGATGCCGTGGGATCGCGGAGCCGCAGACCTCGAGGCGGTAGGCGCCCGCGCCCGTGCGCTGCACGCGCTCGACCGTGGGCGGCCGGTGATCGTCGTCGCCGGCGCTCGATCGATCCTGCGCGTCTTACCGCCGCACGGCTCTCATGTCTTCGATCCCGTCTTGCTCGAGGTCGGCCGGTCGCTCGACTTGGCCGAGCTCTCGGCGACGCTCGTGCGCATGGGATATGAGCGCGTGGATGTAGCGGCGGATCGCGGTCAGTTCGCCGTGCGCGGAGGTACCCTCGACGTCTTCGGCTCCGATGCGCAGTACCCGGTGCGTGCGGAGTTGTTCGGCGATGAGATCGAATCGCTGAGGCGCTACCTTCCGTCCACGCAGCAGCACATCGCAGACGCCGGACCGACCGAGGTCTACCCGTGTCGCGAAGTGGCGCCGGGAACCCGTGCCGGCCAGAGCGCCCGCCGCGCCTTTGGGGAGGCGGCGCGGTCGAACGACGACCTGGCGCGCGACCTGACGCTGATCGAGCAGGGTGTGACGTTCAACGGGATCGAGCAGTACCTGCCGCACTTCTACCGGTCGCGTGCGACCGTGCTCGACTACGTCTCACCCGGTTCGCTCGTCGTGGTCGCGGAGCCCCGCGCCATCTTCGATGATCTCGTGCGCGGCCGGGGCGAACTCGAGGCGAAGGCCGATTCGGTCGCCCGCTCCCTCGACGGACTCTTCTTCACGCCCGCGGAGATCGACCTGGGCGGTCGCCAGCGGCTGACGTTCCTCTCGATGCTGCGCGCCGCCGGCGCCGCCGACGGTGAGGTCGTGGCACGGCGTCCCGAGGTGAGCGGCAGGGAAGAGGTGTTCGCCGCAGGCCTGCGCGCGCTCGTCGACACCGGGTATCGCGTGGTCGCTGCGGTACGCGATCGCCAGGGCCGCGACCGGCTGAGCCGCGCACTTGTGGACGCCGGCATGTCGGTCGCGGGACTCGAGGGCGCCACGACGCTGGAGCCGGGCCTCATCACTCTCGCTGTGGCCGATGTTCCTGCCGGCTTTGTCATGTCCGGGGCGCGTCTGGCGGTCGTGTCGATCGACGACGTCTTCCCGCGCGCCGCCGAACGACGGCGCCAGGCCGCCGATCCGACCAAGCTCACCTTCGCGTTCGCACCAGGCGACTACGTCGTGCATGAGGTCCACGGCATCGCGCTCTTCCGCGATATCGTGCGTCAGAGCGCCCTCGGCGCGGAGCGCGACTACCTGCTGCTGGAGTACGCCAAGGGCGACCGGCTGTACGTCCCCGTCGAGCAGCTCGATCGCGTCACCCGTTACGTCGGCCCCGAGGGGTCGGCGCCGCGCGTCACGCGCCTCAACACCGCCGACTGGACGAAGGCGACCGGTAAGGCACGCAAGCAGGCGCGCAAGCTCGCGTTCGACCTGGTGGATCTCTACGCGCGGCGCGCGGCGGTGTCCGGCTTCGCGTACGCGGCCGACACGCCCTGGCAGCGCGAGATGGAGGCGGCATTCCCCTTCGACGAGACGCCGGACCAGCTGGCGGCTATCGATGACGTGAAGGCGGACATGGAATCCGACAGGCCGATGGACCGTTTGGTCTGCGGCGACGTTGGCTACGGCAAGACCGAAGTCGCCATCCGTGCCGCATTCAAGGCGACCCAGAGCGGCAAGCAGGTGATGGTGCTGTGCCCAACGACGATTCTCGCGCAGCAGCACTTCACCACCTTCTCGGAGCGCTTTGCGACCTATCCGGTGCGCGTTGAGGTCCTCTCACGCTTCCGCTCGAGGGCGGAGCAGGCGGCCTCGCTCGAGGGTTTTGCTGCGGGCACGGTGGACATCCTCATCGGCACGCACCGCCTGCTCTCCAGAGACGTGCTGCCGAAGGACCTTGGCCTCGTGGTCGTGGACGAGGAGCAGCGCTTCGGCGTGGAGCACAAGGAGCACCTCAAGAACCTGCGCGAGCAAGTCGACGTGCTCACGCTCACCGCTACGCCGATCCCGCGTACGCTGCAGATGTCGCTTTCGGGCGTGCGTGACTTCTCGGTGATCGACACGCCGCCGGCCGACCGCTTCCCGGTCAAGGTGCACGTGGGCGAGTTCGACGAGGACGTGATCTCCTCGGCGATCCGGCACGAACTGCAACGGGGCGGCCAGGTCTACTACATCTCCAACCGCGTGCGCGGCATCGAGCGTGTGGTGGAGCGCGTGCAGGCGGCAGTGCCCGAGGCGAGCGTGGGCGTGGGCCACGGACAGATGTCCGAGCACCAGCTCGAGCGGGTGATGGAGAGCTTCGCGGCGGGCAAGATCGACGTGCTCGTGGCCACGACGATCGTGGAGTCGGGCATCGACAACCCGCACACCAACACGCTCATCATCGACGACAGCCACCGCCTCGGCCTGGCGCAGCTCTACCAGCTGAAAGGCCGGGTCGGGAGAAGCCACGTCAAGGCGTACGCGTACTTCCTCTTCCCACGTGGCCAGGCGCTTACGGACCAGGCGTACGAGCGGCTCACGGCGCTGCAGGAGCACACAGAGCTCGGCAGCGGTATCAAAGTCGCCATGCGCGACCTCGAGATCCGCGGCGCGGGCAGCCTGCTGGGCGCCGAGCAGAGCGGCAGCGTGAGCGCGGTCGGCTTCGACCTCTACGCGCAGATGCTGCGTGAGGCGGTCTCCGAGGTCCGGGGAGAACCCGTGCCCGCGCATCCCGAGGTGCGTGTGGACCTGCCGGTGGCGGCCTTCTTGCCCGAGGAGTACGTGCCCGAGGTGGACGAGCGGGTGCTCATGTACCGGCGCATCGCCGCAGTCTCGAGCCCGGAGGCCATCGAGACCATCACCGCCGACCTCGAAGCCCGTTTCGGCGCGCCGCCGCTGCCCGCCCGGCAGCTGCTGGCGATCGCGCGCATCAAGACGCTCGCCGCCGAGCTCGGCATCGGGACGGTGTCGCTGGCGCGTCACCGGCTCACGCTCTCGCCGGTACGCCTCACCTCCGAAGAGCAGGGCGCGCTTGCCGTGGAGGGCGCGGTGTACGTCTCGAAGACGAGTTGTGTTCATTTTGTGCAATCGGCCGGAGAGGACTCCACGAGCACGGCCGTGCGGGCTCTCGGTGCTATACTCTGCGCAGTCCGTGGCCCGGCAAGCGGCCGGGAAACACCTTAGGAGAAAGGTACTTTCGTGCGCACATTCCGCGGCATTGCCGCCATTTTCTTTGCGGTCGCGCTCGTGCTTGGAGCAGCAGGCTGTGACAGCGACAAGGGCGTCGTCGCCCGTGTGAACGGTGAGGACATCACGCAGGTGCAGTTCGACCGGTACTACGAGCAGGTCATCACCCAGATGGGCGGCGAGCTCGACGAGGAGACGGCCCTGCAGTACAAGCAGCAGCTCCTCAGCCTGCTCATCGAATCCGAACTGGTCACCCAGGAGGCCGAGGAGCTCGGCGCCGACCTTTCGCCGGAGGCGGTCGACGCGGGCATCTCCGAACTCATGGGCGGGGAGACCGACATGACCGTCATCGAGCAGCAGGTCGTTGCAGCGGGCCTGACGATGGATGACCTGCGCGACAGCGTCCGTGATCAGCTCGCGCGGGACTACCTCGCGGTCATCGCCGCCGAGGAGACCAGCGTGACTACGATGCCCGAGACCTACTCGCTGTTGTCGCACATCCTCGTCAGCGATGAGGCCCTAGCCACCGACCTACGCGCGCAAATCGTCGCGGGCGGCGACTTCGCCGCACTCGCGTCGGCCAACTCGTCCGACACCGCGAGCGCCATGGACGGCGGCAGCCTCGGCTGGGCGCCGTTCAGCGATTACGTGCCGCAGTTCGCTGAGGCCGCCGAGACGCTCGAGGTGGGCGCGGTGAGCGAGCCGGTCCGTTCCGACTACGGCTGGCACATCATCCTGAAAGTCGACGAGTACGCCGAGGGCGAGCCGATCGCGGACGCCCCGGACAGCCTCAGGACGCTCATGACCGACAGCAGCACGAACCTTGCGCTCCAGGAGTACATCAACAAGCTCCGCGAGGAAGCCGACATCGAGTACGTGGACGAGACCCTCAAACCCGTCGAGTAGCCGGAAGCGAGGGGGGCTCGTGGGCACGATCGCGATCGTCGGTCTCGAACAGGACGCCACCGGGGCGGTGGACGGCCGTGTGGCCGATCGCCTGCTGGCCGCTGATGTCGTCATCGTCCCGTCGGCCACGGGCGCCTCTGTGGCCCTCGTGGCCTCGCTTGGCATCGAGCCGGTCACCTTTGGCGACCTCGGGCTCGACGAGCGTGCACCTGCCGATCAGGTCGTAGAGGCCCTGCTCGAACGCTCGCGTGATCAGAACGTGGCGCTTGCGGTATTCGGCTATCCGTTCGTGCGTGAAGGCCTCATGTCCGGCATCCTCGCCCGGAACCGTCGCGGCGTGGACATCTATCCGGTCGTCTCACCCCTGCAGGTGCTCCTGCTGGCGCTCGACCTGGACGCCACGGCCGACCTCGAGATCATCGACGCGGGGAGTCTGAGTGGCGCCGCGCGTACGCGGGATGCGCACCTGATCGTCACCGGCGTGGACAACCCGATTCTTGCGCGCGTCGTGGCCGAGCAGCTGCGGGACCGCTACGCGCCCGATCACACGGTCGTGATCTCGGCGGCGCTCGATAGCGGAGGGTTCGACCTCGCGCCCCTCACGGTAGACGAGCTGTCGCGCGTCGAGAGCGTCGACCGCCAATCCGCAGTCTACGTCCCGCCGGTGCGCATCGCGGCGCCGGGCGGCTTCGCCGAGCTCGTGCGCATCATCGGCCTCCTGCGGGCGCCCGACGGGTGCCCGTGGGACCGCGAGCAGACGCATGCGAGCCTTGCGCCGCATCTGATCGAGGAGGCGTACGAGGGCGCCGCAGCTGCGGAGTCCGGCGATGACCCGGCACTCGCCGATGAGCTCGGCGACGTGCTGCTGCAGGTGGTCCTGCACGCGCAGATCGGCGCCGAGGAAGGCGCGTTCACCATCGATGACGTGATAGCAGGCATCATCACGAAGATCCGTCGCCGACACCCGCACATCTTCGGCACGGTGACCGCAGAGACCACAGACGAGGTGACGCGCAACTGGGACGCCATCAAGCGCGAGGAGAAGCCGCAGCACGGCGTCCTCGGCGAGGTGCCCGACGCGCTGCCCTCGCTCATGCGAGCTCAGAAGATCTCGCGACGCGCGGCCGGTGTGGGCTTCGAGTGGGAGGACATCGACGGCGTGTGGGCGAAGGTCCACGAGGAGATCGACGAGCTCAAGGCCACCGAGCACGGTACGCCCGAGGCGGAAGACGAACTCGGCGACCTGCTCTTCACGGTCGTGAACGTGGCGCGCAAGATGGGCGTGGATGCCGAGGCCGCCCTGCGTCGCACGTGCGAGAAGTTCTCCGGGCGTTTCGAGGACATGGAAGCCGCGGCTGCGGCGGCCAGCACGCCGCTCGAAGACCTGCAGCTCGACGAGTGGGAGCAGCTGTGGGCGAAGGCAAAGCAGAAGGAATCGGCCGCAACGCGCGGCCCTGCCGAGTGAAGGAGTCGTCATACCGATGAGCTACATCACCGACATCACCGCACGTGAGATCCTCGATTCGCGCGGCAACCCCACCGTTGAGGTGGAGGTTGTCCTGGACGACGGGAGCTGGGGCCGCGCGGCGGTGCCGAGCGGCGCGTCGACCGGCGCGTTCGAGGCGGTCGAGCTGCGCGATGGCGACTCGGCACGCTACTTGGGCAAGGGCGTGCTCGGCGCAGTGCAGAACATCAACGACATCATCGCGCCCGAGGTCATCGGCATGGAGGCGACCGACCAGCGCGCGGTCGACGAGTTCCTCATCGAGCTCGACGGCACGCCGAACAAGGGTCGCCTGGGCGCCAACGCCATCCTCGGCGTGTCGCTTGCCGTGGCCAAGGCGGCAGCCGAGAGTTGCGAACTCACGCTGTACAGCTACATCGGTGGCTGCAACGCGAGCATGATCCCCGTGCCGATGATGAACATCCTGAATGGCGGCGTGCACGCCGACAACAACGTGGACCTGCAGGAGTTCATGATCATGCCGGTGGGCGCCTCGACCTTCGCCGAAGGCCTGAGGATGTGCACCGAGATCTATCACACCCTCAAGACGGTGCTGCACGAGCGCAACCTCGGCACTGGTGTGGGCGACGAGGGCGGCTTTGCGCCCAACCTCAAGAGCAACGAGGAAGCGCTCCAGGTCATCTCCGAGGCCGTTACCGCCGCCGGCTACACCCTCGGCGAGCAGATCATGTTTGCGCTCGATCCGGCATCGACCGAGTTCTATGACGCCGAGCGCTGCGTGTACGTGCTCGCCGGCGAGGGACGCGAGCTTTCGAGCGCCGAGATGGTGGAGTTCTACGCCGGCCTCGCGGACCGCTACCCGATCATCTCGCTCGAGGACGGCATGGCCGAGGACGACTGGGAGGGCTGGAAGCTGCTGACCGAGCGCATCGGCGACAAGGTGCAGCTCGTGGGCGACGACCTCTTTGTCACCAACACCGAGCGGCTTGCCCGCGGCATCGACCTGGGCGTCGCGAACTCCATCCTCATCAAGCTCAACCAGATCGGCACCCTTACCGAGACGCTCGAATGCATCCAGATGGCGCACCGTGCCGGCTACACCACGGTGATCTCGCATCGATCGGGCGAGACTGAGGACACGACGATCGCCGATGTGGCTGTCGCGGTGAACGCCGGGCAGATCAAGACCGGCGCGCCGGCCAGAAGCGACCGTGTGGCGAAGTACAACCAGCTGCTGCGTATCGAAGACGAGCTCTGCGGCTCGGCGGTCTATCCGGGTATGTTCGCGTTCAGCAACATCGACCGGTAGGCGTTCTAGCCGCACGCTTTGTGCCGTGCCCGCAGCCGCACCGGTTGCGGGCACGTCCGCGTCACGGGGTAGAAGCAGGGTGTAGGAGACAACCCGGAGGTGCTGCCGTGAGACGCACGAAGCTCATCGCCACGCTTGGACCGGCGACCGACGGGCCGGGAGTGCTGGACGACCTCGTGGCCGCCGGACTCGATGTCGCGCGGCTCAACAGCTCTCACGCCGACCGTCCGCAGCTCGAGCGGCAACTCGCCGCCGTGCGCACTGCAGCCGGTCGCGCCGGGCGACACGTCGCGGTGATGCTCGACCTGGGCGGGGCGAAGCTTCGGCTCGGGGACGTGGCTCCCGGCACTGTGTTGGCTCCCGGCCAGACATTCGAGCTCCGGGGTGCTGACGCGCCCGGGGACGCCACCGGCGCGAGCGTGAGCCACACCGCCCTGGCGGACGACGTGGCCGAGGGCGACCGCGTGCTCATCGACGACGGCCGGATCGAACTCGCGGTGGCCGGCACTGCCGCCGCTGTAGTGCACACGACCGTGCGTGTCGGCGGCGCGCTCTCCAGCCGCAAGGGTGTGAACGTACCGGGCGTACACCTCGGCGTGGACGGCATCACCGCCCGGGACCTTGAACTCCTCGCCTGGGCGCTCGATGCGGGCGTCGACATAGTTGCGCAGTCGTTCGTGCGTTCGGCCGAAGACGTCGTCCGGCTGCGGGCTGCGATGGGGGAGCGCATCATCCCTATCGTGGCGAAGATCGAGAAGCACGAGGCGATGGACGCGCTCGACGCGATCGTCGAGGCCGCCGACGGCGTGATGGTCGCTCGCGGCGACCTCGGGGTCGAGCTGCCACTCGAGGAGGTTCCCGCCGCGCAGCGTCGGATCGTGGCGGCAGCGCGCACCGCAGGCCGCCCCGTGGTCGTGGCTACACAGATGCTCGAGTCGATGACCGAGTCGCGCCGTCCCACCCGGGCCGAGGCCTCGGACGTGGCGAACGCCATCTTCGACGCTGTCGATGCCGTGATGCTCTCGGGCGAGACCGCCGTGGGCCTCCATCCGGTGCACGTGCTGGAGACGATGGAGCGCATCGTCCGCGCTGCCGAGGAGGTGGCGGTCGAGCACCCCTGGACTCCCCGGCCCGGTGCCTCGGACGACGTTGCTGCCGCGGTGAGCCGTGCAGTACGCGATCTGGCAGAGAGCCTGGATCTTGCGGCCATCGTGACGGTCACGCAGTCGGGAGCCACCGCGCGGGCTGTCGCCGCGCGCCGTCCCCGCGTGCCGGTGCTCGCGGCCACGCCGGATGAGGCGGTGGCGCGCCGCCTTGCGCTCGTCTGGGGCGTGCATCCGACGGTGATCGGCACCTACGAGAGCATCGATGAGATGATCGAAGCGGCCTCCGCCGCCGTGCGCGACACGGGCCTCGCCGCGCCCGGAGACCTCATCGCGGTGACCGGCGGTGTGGCGGTCCATGTTGCCGGTTCGACCAATCTCATCCAGGTCCACCGCGTCTGACCTGCGGCGTCCGCATCAATCTCAGGTTGACGTACAGGGTTCTACTCGGCATGCGAAGGTGGTAGTATGGCGCCGAGGGGATACCCTCGGGCACTGACCGTCGCTGGTCTCGTCACACCACTGATTGCGCAGCCATGGCCGCACCACGAACGCAGAAGCACTCACCAGCGAACGCCGGGAGGACCGCCGCCAAGCGGGGGTCGACCTCTCGTGCGTCGTCCTCGCGCACGTCTCGCGCGACCCCCGGCACTCCTCCCGCGCGCAAGCGCTCGGCCGCCGCTCCTGCCACGCGCACGCGCGTCGCGAAGCCCGCACGTACCACCCGGCCCGCGCGCTCGGCATCCCGCAAGAGGCGCGCGTCTCGCCCCTCGGGCAGCTCAGGGCAGGCGCGGATCACGGCACTCATGGTGATCGTCGCGATCGCGCTTGCGGCATGGTGGGTCTATCCGACCTTCCGCCTCCAGTACGAGCATGAGCATGAGGTCGAGACGCTCGAAGGCGAACTCGAGGAGCTGAAATCGCGGAACGGCGAGCTCCGCGAAGACGTCGAGGAGCTCAAGACGCCCGAAGGTGTCGAGCAGCTGGCGCGCGACAGCCTGGGCCTGGTGAAGCCCGGCGAGCAGGCGTACGTGGTCACCGGTGGCGTCGCGACCGAGACCACGGCGACCGTCTCCCCCGAAGGCGGCGGGCCGGAGTTCTGGGAGCGGGCGCTCAACGCGCTGTTCGGCCTCGACTGATGGACGACGCCGCCGTTGTGGCGTGGCAGCTGGGCCGGACGCCTCGCGGTCCGTGGCGCGCCGCCTCACGGTGCTCGTTCGGCTTTCCGACCACGATCGTCACCGTTCCGGTCACCGGCTCGGGCGAGCCGTTCCCGACACTCTACTATCTGACCTGCCCGCACCTGGTGGCCGCGGTCGGCCGCCTCGAGTCGGACGGACTCATGGAGGTGCTGCGGGCGGAACTTGCGTCGGACCGATCGCTCACCGCGCGCCTGCTCGATGCCGATGAATCCTATCGGAAGGCGCGCGCACGCGAGGGCGGCGGCGTCGACCCGCAGCCGAACGTGGGGATCGCGGGCCAGCGCGACCCGTGCGCCGTCAAGTGTCTGCACGCCCACACGGCGGCGCTGCTTGCAGGTATTGCCGACCCGCTTGGCGAAGTGGTGCTGAAGAAGCTGAGCGCCGAGTGCGCAGACCGGCGATGCGAGGAGGCCACGTGACCACCGAACGCAGGGCGGCCATCGACATCGGCACGGTGACCGCGCGCCTGCTGGTTGCAGACGTGACCGACGGTTCGGTCGACGAGGTCGTTCGCCGGCAGTCCATCACGCATCTCGGCGAGGGATGGGCCGGGACCCGCGAGCTTTCCGAGGCGGGCATCGCGCGCGCCGCGGCGGTCGTGGGGCCGTTTGCGGAGGAGGCTCGCTCACTCGGCGCTTCGCGCATCGTCACCGTGGCCACCTCGGCAGCCCGGGATGCGCGAAATCAAGACGCGTTCACAGCCGCCCTCGGGGCGGTCGGTGTGCAGCCCGCGATCATCTCCGGCCTGCGCGAGGGCTACCTCACCTTCCTTGGCGTCACGTACAGCTTCTGCGGAGACCGCGTACTGGTCGTCGATGTGGGGGGCGGCTCCACCGAGCTCGTCCTCGGTCGCTCATGCGTGGGTCCGGATGGCACGGGCGTGGAGGTCCAGGCCGTGCGTTCGCTGGACATCGGGTCGAGGCGGATCTCCGAGCTCTTCTTGCGCTCAGACCCTCCGACCGCCCGGGAGCTCGACGAGGCGGCAGGCTGGATCTCCGACGAGCTGCGCGCCAATCGCATCTGGGTGAAAGAACACCCGCACGAGATGGTGGCCGTGGCGGGTACCGCCACGAGCCTGGCGGCCATCGACCTCGGTCTGGACCCGTACGACCCGGAGCGGGTGCACGGGTACCGCATCTGCGGTGCGGCGCTTCTCGACATGCTCGAGCGCCTGTCGGTGCTCACCGAAGCGGAGCGTCGCACGGTGGTCGGTCTCGAGCCGGACCGCGCCGGAGTGATCATCGGCGGCGCGCTCATCTTGCAGTCCGTGATGGCGTACGCCGGGCTTTCTTCGACGCTGGTGAGCGAACACGATATCCTCTACGGCATGGTGCTCGACCCCGACGGGGTGGAAGCGCCAGAGTGAAGCGGTGTATCCGAACTGGTACAGGAGGGGGCCTTAAAAGCCTCTGGCCGCAAGGCCGTGTGGGTTCGAATCCCACCACCGCTACCAAGACGTTCTACCTCGCGGGTCACCGCGGGTGAGGGAGGCGAGAGGAAGAAGCGTGGCCGCCAACGACGCGGCAGATCTCTACCAGGCGTTCGTCGACCAGGACCCGGCTGCTGCCATCCAGGTTGTCGAGCATGCTCGCGCGTCCGGTGTGGCCCAGGACCAGCTCTTCGACGTGCTGTACGCACCGGCGATGGGGCTCCTCGGCGGGGCGTGGGCGGCCGCCGAGATCGACGAGATCACCTTCACGCAGGCGGCGGTGGTGGCCGAGCAGATCGGCTCGTTCGTGATGCCGCCCGCCGCACGGCGCGACACCGGCGTCACGGTCGTGGTGGGCACCATGCATCGGGACCACCACTCGATCGCGCGCACGATCATCGCGGCCACGCTCAAAGAGGCCGGCCACCGTGTGAACGACCTCGGCATCGACGTGCGCCCCGCCGACTTCCTCGAGCGGGTGGAAGAGACAGGCGCGCGCATCGTGATCGTGTTTGCCGAGCTGATGGCCACCGCGCGTGCTGTGGCTCGCGTTCGCGAGCTGTTCGCCACGAGCGGCCTCGACGACGTGGTGATCCTCGTGAGCGGCGGCCCCTTCGCCGCCGACCCGACGCTCGCCCGCGAGGTGGGCGCCAACGGCGTCGTGCCGGGCGCGGAGAGCGCCCTCAAGCTGATTGCTCGCGTGGCACGCGATCGCGCGTCCGCCGAGGGTGAGGCCTGATGGCAGGCCGCTCGACAGCCCTGCTCACCGCCGAGGAGCTCGCTCGCTCGGGTGCCGTCGGCGCCGCGGTCGAGGCATGCTACGAGGCGCTCGCGCTCGGCGACCGTGAGCCGCGCGTCCACGCGCTGCTCGCGCACCTGATGCTCGAGGGCGACTTCTACGACCAGGCCATCGCCGAGGCGACCAAGGCGATCGAGATCGATCCGGACTGCTCGGCGGCGTATCTCGCACTCGGGCTGGCGTACGACCGCCGCGGCGGGATGGCCGACCAGTCGGTGCTCGTGTGGCACGAGCTCTCCGAGGTCGCGCCCGATCTCGTGACCGCGCACGTGCAACTCGGCGAGGCGTTCGCCGCCGCAGCGTTCGAGGACGACGCGATCGAGAGTTGGAAGCGCGCGCTCGAGATCGACCCGAAAGAAGCGCGCGCCACCTACAACCTCGCCATCGCAAGCCTCAAGCGCGAGGGTATGGCGCTCGCATTGCCGCTGTTCCGCCAGGCCGGTGAGCTCGACCCCTCGCAAGACGAGCTCTTCTTCACGCTCCTCGGCGTGGGTGAGGCGTCTGACGAACCCATCGATCCGTCGCGGGTGAAGGCGACGCGCGAGGCGCGGCTCGGCGCGGCAGGGCTCGCCCTCAGGGCCGAGGACCTCTTTACCGCCGGCGACCTCGTGCGCCTGGTGCTCGACGAGAACCCCGACGATCCCGAGGCGCTTGCGCTCGCCGCGTACGCGTACCTCAAGCAGGAGGCGGCGAACGAATCGATGGCGTGCGCGATGCGCGCGCTCTCGCTCGACCCGGAACTGCCCACGGCGCTCTACTGCCTCGGCGTCGTGTACGCGCGGCGCACCGGCCTCAACCGGCATGCGGCCCGCGTGTTCATCGCGCTCGCCAAGCGCGCGAGCAGCCATGCTCTGGTGCACGTGCTGCTTGCCGAGTCGCTCCTCGGCCTGCAGCGCTTCGAGGCCGCAGCCCGGTCGTACCGGCTCGGCGTTCGGCTCGACCCGGCGTGCGTGCGTGCGCGCTTCGGCCTGGCTGCGTCCTACCTGACCGAGGGCCGCTACGCCGAGGCGCAGTGGGAGATCCGCCGCGCGGCCTACTACGACACCAAGCGCCAGGGCCTGTTCTGGCGCCTCTACGACGAGTACGCCGGGGCGGGTGATGACGAGTGAGTGCCGCCGAGCGCAAGCAGCCTGCCAAGGCCGCCGCTTCCAAGGACCGCGCCGCCACGAGCGCGCCGGCCGACACGCAGGCTCCCGCCACCCAGGACCTGGGGCCGCTGCGCAACCAGCTGTTCCCGATCGGCGTGGACTACTACCCGCTCGACGAAGAGCGCGCATCGTTCGACACCTGGTACGACCGCGACTTCGATTCGGAGTTCGCCGCCATCGCCGCAACGCGCATCTCGCTCGTGCGGCTGTTCGTGTCGTGGAAGCTGTTCGAGCCGCAGGTGGGGCAGTACGACACCGACGCCGAGGACCGCCTCGGCGACCTGCTCGCAGCCGCCCGCGGCCACGACCTCAAGGCGATCGTGACGTTCTTCGCCGACGACCGTCTGGCCGAGCTGAACGACTTGCCCTGGGCGAAGAAGCGCGACCCGCGTACCGACGACTACCTCATCCAGCGCGAGATCTCGCTCGTGCAGCGCGTAGTGAACCGGTTCCGCAGCGAGACGGCGGTGTGGGCGTGGGAGCTCGGCAACGAGGCCTTCTTCACCGGCTTCGCCACTGAAGAGGCGCTCCAGAAGTGGGCCGACGCGCTCCGCGACGCGATCCGCGAGGTGGATTCGGCGCGCGCGATCGTGTTCGCATGTGACCCGGAGACGCTCGTTCGTGAGAGCGGCGTGGACGCGCGCGCGGCCATCGACGGTTTCGAGTACGGCGTGAGCCACGTGACCGCGCCGTACCGCGCGTACGCGGCCGAGGGCCCGCTCACCTACGGCCCCGCCACCCATCTCGACTCGTTTCTGCTGCGCGCCGCGCTGCGGGACATCCCGGTGCTCGCCGACGGCGTCGGCATCCAGTCGCTCGACTTCTCGGTGGCCGAGGAGGCCGCCTACGTGCGGACCGGACTCTACTCGGCGCTCATGAACCGCGCTTCCGGCGTGCTGCTCCGTCGCTGGCGCGATCTGGAGACCGAGAAGCGCGAGCCGTACTTCCGCGACCCCTTCGAGGTGCTCGTGGGACTGAACGACGTGACGGGCGAGCCAAAGCCGGTGCTCGCCGAGGTGCGCAAGTTCGCGCGCGTGGCCGCGCGGCTCGACCTGCGCGTGCACACGCCGGCGCCGGAGCGCGCCGCGGTGCTCATCCCGACCGAGCGCTACGAGCCGCTGCCGTCGCTTGCGGGGCTGTACGCGCCGCGCTCGTGCCTGCAGGCGTACATCGCCGCCAAAGAGGCGCACCTGCCGGTGACGCTCGCCCGCGAGGGCGACGACCTGGGCGGCTACATGACGCTGTTCGTGCCCTCGGCGGCACGGCTGTCGCCCGCGATGTGGGCGGCGCTGGCGGCGTTCGTGCAGTCGGGCGGCTCGGTGGTCCTGAGCTACGGCGGCGGTGACGTCGATCCGGCGCTGCGCGAGGTGTTCGGCGTGGAGTTCCTCGGCGATCACGGCGTGCGGCCGGTCGTGAGCTGCCGCATCGCGCAGCCCGGGCTACTCGGGGACCTCACCGCCTTCGACGTGCGCCTCGATCTGCCGCACTTCGCGCTCGTGGGAAGCGGCACCGCCACGGTGGTCGCCACCGACGCGATGGGAAGCCCGCTGCTCACGCTCAACCAGTACGGCCAGGGCAAGGCGGTCTTCCTCGCCGCGCCGCTTGAGCGGGCGATCGCGCAGAGTGACCCGTGGGCAGCTCCCGATGCGGTGCGCGTGCTGCTGCGCAGCGTCTACGGGTCCGTGGCGCGCGCCGCAGGCGCCGGGCCGGTCATCGACTGCGACGAGCCGGTCGCGGAGATCGCGCTGTTCTCGGGCGAGGCGGGCGACGTGGTGTTCGTTCTGAATCACAGCGCCGAGCCGGTGACGGCCACGCTGACTGCCGAGCGTGTGGTAGCCTCGGTGACGGACATACGCGGCGGCGCTACTGCCGAAGTTGGAGCGCGGGCCTTCGGCGTACCGCTCGGCCCGAACGCGGCCGTTGCGTTGCGCCTGACGTACGGGTAGGGAAGAGGGGACCGGATGACCGAGAGCCAGGAGAAGCGCTCGCTCTTGCTCGAGTCGTGGCTGGAGTTCAACGACATCATCGCCGAGCATCCCGAAGTGCGCCGGCTGCTCTTCGACCCGGTCACCGGGCTTCCCACCACACCGCTGCTCTTCCCCCGCATCGAATCACTGCTTGAGGACCGCGGCGAGGTGTCGCTGCTATGCCTCAACATGGTGAAGTACTCGAAGATCGAGGAGATCTACGGGTGGGAGGTCTTTGACGGCGTCATGCGCGAGGTGGCTGCTTCGCTTGAGCGCATCACCGGCGCCGAGCTGCGCGATTCGGACATCGTGGCCGAGTTGATGATCTCCGGCAGTGCGTTCGTGGTGCTGCTCTCGCCGCCCCGGACGACCGAGAAGATGGACCATGAGGCGCTTGAGCGGCTCGCACAGCGCGTGGAGTCGCTCGTGCGCGAGGACCTCGCCAAGGTGCTCGACCCCGCGATCTATCCCAAGTTCGGCTGCTACGTGGGTGCGGCCACCGCGTACCGCGACCCGAACACACGGCTCGAGCGGCTGGTACACAGGGCGCTCGAGACGGCCCTCGCGCAGTCGGACGCTCACGAGGTCACCGATGCCGAAGCCCGCATGCAGAGGCTCAAGCAGATCATCGCCGCTGGCGACGTACGGACGCTCGTGCACCCCATCTTCCGGCTCGACGATCTGAGCATCGTCGGCTACGAAGCGCTCTCGCGCGGTCCCGAAGGCGGCGAGTTCGAGCGGCCCGACAAGCTCTTCCGCGTCGCCTATGACGGCGACCTCGTGGTGCAACTCGAGCGGCTGTGCCGCCAGCGGGCGTTCGAGGCGGCGGCGAGCCTGCCCGAGGGCAGGATGCTGTTCATCAACATCGAGCCGGAGGCCGTCGCCGATCCGGAGCTTCGCGACATCATGTTCACGACATTGCTCGCAGGCACGGGCGTCGACCCGGAGAACGTCGTCTTCGAGATCACCGAGCGGACCGCGATCACCGACTTCGCGTCGTTCCGTGCCACGCTCGAGTACCTCCGCCGGCTCGGTTTCCGTGTGGCGGTCGACGACGGGGGCGCGGGTTACGGCTCGCTGCAGAGCCTCGCCGAGGTGCGTCCCGAGTGGCTGAAGATCGACATGTCGCTCGTGACCGATATCGATACCGATGAGATCCGGCGGATCCTCGTCACGAGTATGGTCATGTTCTCCGAGCGGCTCGGCGTGAGTCTCGTCGCCGAAGGCATCGAGCGGTCCGAGCAGCTCGACACCCTGCGTGACCTGGGCGTCGAGTACGGCCAGGGCTTCTTGTTCTGCGAGCCGACCGAGCCGTATCCGGCGGATGCCGACGTGACCCCGAAGCTCTAGATACGGCGCGGCGGAAGGAGCGGCATGGGCGGCAGGGCACATCCCGAGTATGCGGCGCTCATCGCTGCCTCCAGTGAGCAGCCGGCGGCCAGGGAGCGTTGGGTGCAGCAGGAGGACATGCCGACCGTGTGGCGCCGCGTGTTCGTTGCGGCACTCGTGCTCCTCGCGGGCATCGCCTGTGTCATCGTCTTCGTGGTGAACGGCGGCAGTGCGCTCGAGGGGACCAGCTGGATGCTCACCGACTGGGCGGCGGCTGTTGATCCGCAGCCCTTCACCATCACCGCCTCGTTCGCCGACGGCCAGATCAGCGGCATCGCCGCGGTGAACAGCTACAGCGGCGAGTGCGCCGTGGGCGGCATCAAGTTCTCGCCGGGCGCAATCGCCCGCACCGAGATGGCCGGCGAGCCTGCGGCGATGGAGGCCGAGTCCATCTACTTCGACCTGCTCGCACAGGCGGAGACGTATGTGGTCGAGGACGATATCCTCACGATTCGCGACGCCGCGGGCGTGGCGCTCCTCGTCTTCGCGCCCGTCGAGTAGCCTCCGCGAACGCCGGGTTCGGCGCGTTCTGTGCGTGCCCTGGCTCGGCTGAGCGCGCCGCCCTCACGGTACGGCCACTTCGACTGAATCATCACATGCGGTTATACTGGCTATGCGTTCGTGCGATTGTCAGGAGCCGATGTGGAGCGCGTCCGTCTCACAGCGATGTCGAGCAAGGCCGGTTGAGCCGCCAAGTGGGGTCCGGGTGACCTCGCCGCGGTTCTTGAGACGATGAGTCCCGGGGAGTCAGACGACCTGCTCGTGGGCTTCGACACCTCTGACGATGCCGCCGTCTACATGATGGGCGACCAGGCCGTTCTGCTCACGGTGGACTTCTTCACGCCGATGGTGGACGACCCGTACGACTTCGGGCGCATCACCGCTGCCAATGCGCTCTCGGACGTCTACGCAATGGGCGGTCGCCCGCTCACCGCGATGAACCTGCTCGCGATGCCCTGCTCCCTGCCCCCCGAGATCACCGCCGAGGTGCTTCGCGGCGGTGCCGACAAGGTGCGCGAGGCGGGCGCGGTGATCGTCGGCGGCCATACCATCGACGACCAGGAGCCCAAGTACGGCCTGTCGGTGATGGGCGTGGCGCGCCCGGAGGACGTGGTGCGCAACATCGGCGCAAAGCCGGGCGACCTGCTCGTGCTCACCAAGCGCCTCGGCGTGGGCATCCTGAACACCGCCATCAAGCAGGGCCTCGAAACCGAAGAGAGCCTGCGCGACGTGATCGAGAGCATGGCGCATCTCAATCGTGCGGCCGCCGAGGCGATGCTCGAGGTGGGCGTGCATGCGGGCACCGACGTCACCGGCTTTGGCCTGGCGGGTCACGCCCGCGAGATGGCGCATGGCAGCGGCTGCGCGTGCGAGATCGAACTCGCGAACGTGCCGGTGTGGCCGGGCGTGGTGGAGTACGCCGAGGCCGGCGTGCGCCCCGGTCGAACAGCGGACGTTATCGCGTACCTCGACCGCTTCGTGGACTGGGGTCCCGCGGGCTTCACCTGGAAGGGCATTCTCGCTGACCCGCAGACGTCGGGTGGTCTGATGATGGCGGTCGCGCCGGAGAAGGTCGAGGCGCTGCTTGCCGCGCTGGCCGCACGGGGAGAAGAAGCGGCCGTCGTCGGACGGATGACCCACGGCGAGGCCGGCACCATCCGGATCGTGTAGCAGGTCGCGCGGCGCTTCGCCGCGGAAGGGAGCGTTGGGGATGAAGGTCGTGTTCATCAATTCAGACCGCATCGGCGAGGGCGACGACGAACTGGGGCGCAAGCTGATGGGGAGCTTCCTCTACTCGCTCGCGCGCACGGAAGCGAAACCGTACGCTGTCGGACTCATGAACGGGGCAGTGCGGCTCGCGTGCGAAGGCTCCGCCGCCGCTGACGACCTTCGGCTGCTCGAAGCCGACGGCGTGAAGGTGCTCTCGTGCGGCACCTGCCTCGACTGGTTCAAGCTCAAAGACGCGCTTGCCGTTGGCGAGGTGGGCACCATGAACGATGCCGCTGCGCTGTTCATGGAGGCCGACAGCGTGGTGAGCGTGGGGTAGCCCAAGCACACGGACGACCCGAGGGCCCGGCATATCTAGCCGGGCCCTTTGCGTTGTCTGCCCGGCGCTGGGGGAGTGTGTATAGTGATGTGTAACTGCGTTTCAAGATCGGCTGGATTCCGGCTAAGGCGGGCGAGTCATCATGGCGCGCATGGTGCGCAAGCAGATCGTCATCGACCCCGACCAAGAGCGTGCGCTCGAAGCACACGCGAAGGCTCTCGGCGTGTCGCAGTCTGCGCTCATCCGGCAGGCGATCGACTCGCTGCTACAGGAGGCCGAGGAGCAGGAGCGGCGGGACGCGGCGTGGGAGTTTCTGAAGTCGGAGTTCGAGCGCGCGGACCGGGAGGGTTGGGGTAGCGGTGGACGCAGGTGGACGCGGGAGGAGCTGCACGAGCGCGGCGGTTCTGCTCGATACTAACGTCCTGGTCTACGCGGTCGATTCCAGCGAGCCAGACAAGTCCGTGCGGGCGCGCAGCATTCTCGACTCGCTGGAGTCGTCGGGAGTGGCGAGTCTGTGCGCACAGGTGCTCGGCGAGTACTGCTCGGTCGCACTGCGGAAGTTCCGCCACCTGATTCCGCCCGAAAACGTCGTGCCGCAGGCGGAAGCGTGGGCGCGGACGTTTCCGGTTCGCAACACGACGACCCGGGTGGTCCTCGAGGCCCTGCGAGGCTGCGTCCGCTATCAGATGCCGTACCACGACGCCCAGATCTGGGCGGTGGCGCGCGTGCACCGCATCCCGCTCATCCTCTCGGAGGACTTCGCCGACGGGGCGGTCATCGAGGGCGTGCGCTTCGCAAACCCCTTCGCCGAGGGCTTCGACCTGGACGCTGTCCTCGAGGCGTAGCTACCTCTGGCGCGCCCACTTGAAGCCCGCGAACTGGCCCGAGACCTTCTCCATGAAGTCCGGCAGGCCGCCGTTGTAGCCGGCGTCCTTGAGGCGCGCCTCCGCCTCGGCGGGCTTGATGCGGCCGGCCTCCACGTCCTCGATGACCTTCATGCCCTCCTGAATCTTGGGCGGCAGATCTTTCACCTCATAGCCCTGCGTCGTGTAGCCGTCACGGACGCCTTCGAGCGAGTGGGTCGCCTTGCTGGCCTGCTTGTAGGCGTCGAGCGTGTTGCCCTCGGCATAGGCCTCGATGACCTTCGTCTCGTAGGTCTTGCCGTAGCCCTCGGGGTCGAGCATCGTTGCCCTGCCCTGCTTCACGAGGTCGATGTTCGGCGTGACCTGCGTCTTCTCCCATGTCTGCGTCTGCTCGTTCCAGACGTGGCGCTGGTCGGCCATGTCGATGCTCGCCTCTGCGTGGTACTGATCGGTGCCGAGCTGCTGGTGATCCTTGGCCCACTTTGCGGCACCCTTGGGGTCGGTCGGCCCGCCGGTCTCCTTGGCGAAGATCTTCTGCGACTCGGGCACCCACGTCTCCTTCTTGAGCTCGATGAAGCTCTTCTTGCCGGTGACGGGGTCGGCGACCACGTAGCCCGCGCGGTAATCGCGGTCTACGCCGTCGGCGGTGCCGACGTTGCGGATCTCGACCTCGCGGCCCTTAGCATCGGGAACGTTCTGTTCGATCCAGCTCTTCAGCTTCGCGTCGTGGCCCGCGTAGATCTTCGCGCGGGTCGAGGTGACCTTCTTCCAGAGGTCGGGGTGCTTCTTCCGTAGTTCGCGCATCGCGTCCGGGTCGCGCATGATGCGCTCGACGGTGGGCGGGTCGACTTCGCCGAAGGTGCCGGTCTTCCGCTTGATGTCGTTGGCAATGCCTTCGGCCCGGACGGTGGGGTCGGCGCTCGTGGTGCGCGGGTCGGTGTCCGGCGCCTTCTCGACGACCGGCTCGGCGGGCTTCTGTTCGGGCTTCTGCTCGGGCTTCGAGTCCGCGTCGGCCTCGGGCGCCTTCTTCGCCGGCTCGGCAGCGTCTGTGTCGCGCGGTGCAGCATCGGTGTCGGGCTTCGTCGGTGTCGTGTCCGCATCCGGAGTGTCGGTCCTCGGCCGGGTGGCACTATCCGCATCGCTGCCCGGGGTCCGGGTGCGCGGGGCGTCCGGCGCCGGGGCGTCGGGGGTGGCTGCGGGGGTCCGCGGGGGAGGTGCGTCACCCGCGGCGGGTGTCTTCGCCCGCGGCGCGTCGGGCGTCGCCGGGGTTCTCGTCCGGGGGGCGTCAGGTGTCGCCGCTCCTTTGGCGCGCGGTGCATCGGGCTTCGCGGTCTTTGGCGTCCCCGCATCGGCGCCCGCACCCTTGGCGCGCGCCTTGGCGGGCGTGATGCCCTTCATGCCGGCGATCTTCTGCAGGAAGCGAACGAGACCCTCGTCGCGGAGCTGCCGGCCCACGTTCTTCATGGCATTGGTGACCGAGAGGTTCGGGTCGTTGTAGAGCTCCTTGGCGAAGTAGTAGGCGATGAAGAGCGCCCAGGCGATCGCCTTCTTGTCGCCGGAGAGCTTCGTGAGGAAGTCGGGGTCGGTGAGGCTGCCCTCGAGCACGCCCGTGAGCGTGGAGGTCTGCGCGAGCAGCCAGTCCTCGAGCGTGCCGCCGGCGAGCCACACCTCCATAGCCGAGACGAGCAGCGGCTTGAGCAGGCCGATCGCAATCGAGCCCACCACGCCGAGGTATGCACCGCTCGCGACGCCGAGCGCGATGTCGCCACACCACGAGACCCAGTCGAGCGTGTCCTCGATGAGCTGGTACCACCACGCCGCATCGAGATGCTCGTGCTTCTCCTTCATGAGCTGGTCGTACGCGAAGCTCCAGATCTGCTTGCGCATGTGGAAGAGACCCTCGGCGCCCATCGTGAGCGAGCGCTCGGCCACGAGCGCATAGAGGCGCTCCTGGTGCTCGGCGGGCACGAACGCGCGGATGATGTCGAGGCAGTTGTCCCGCTCGGTCTCCCACGCGTCCGAGTACGGTTCCATGTTGATGCCGAGCAGACGCAGCGGAACGAGCGCCGAGAAGCGGTCGGCGTCGTAGCCGGGGACGCTCGCGAGGAGTGCCGCCGGCACGGGCTCCCCTGCAGTGGGGAGCTTCCGCTCGAGCGAGGCGTTGAACGTCGCGCTCGGGATGTTGAGCGCACGGACGCCTGCCGGCTCAACCGTGAGCCCGGCCGCGTGGAGTCCGGCGTAGCCGCTGGTGCCCTCCTGGCCGCCGATCTCGAGCGTCGCCTGCTCGGCGAGGCCGATGTCGGGAGCGATCTCGCCAGAGCCGGGGTCGCGCACGAACACGCGCAGGTCGATCGCGGTGGTCCGCGCGCTGCCGTCGGCGGCGAGTGCGAACGCGCCGGTGGAGGGATCCACGTTCGTGCGATCGATGAAGAGCCCCTCCTGCGTCACGATCACGTCCACCTGCCGACGAAGCTCGTCGAAGCCGTCGGCGGTGGCGACCACCACGAGCGTGGATGCGGTCTGCGGGCGCGTGGGATCGAGGTTCTCTCCA
>JAUSBK010000004.1 GCA_030652115.1 Coriobacteriia bacterium
GGTGTGGGAGCGGGACCACATCATCGCGACGTGGCCCAAGGTCTTCACCTACGAGGGGATCGGCTACTACGTAGTCACACCGTAGAGCTGACGGATTCCTTCACGCACGAAGCGCGGGGCGCCTCATCCGAGGCGCCCCGCGCTTCGTGCGAATGGCGGACCGCTCGTTCGCTACTCGTCCTCGTCCTCGTCGTCCAGGGAGACGAACGACGCGCCTTCGAAGACGCTCTCGTCCATGAGGCGGATGACCTGGCGCTGACCCGAACGCAGCTCCGGCTCGTCCAGCGGCACGATTTCCAGTAGCGCGCAGTCAGAGAAGAGTTCGAAGCGCGCCTGCCCGTCGGTCGTGTGGAAGTTGAGGTAGGTGAAGCTCGATACGTTGAGGAAGGCGCAGTTGTTCACAATCGTGCTGGCCGACACGTCATCGAGCATGATACGCACGAGCGTGGCCTTGCCCGCGTCGATCTCCTCGCCGTCCACCACGTAGCGGTAGGTGAACGTCTCAACGGTCTCGAGCGCGCGCACCATGTCTCGTGGGTTGGTGAGGGTGCCATCGCTGACAAGCAGCGGGGTGAGTGGGCGGGTGGACTCCATCACGACTCCTGCCGGTGTGGCTTGCGGTAAGGTTGCACCATACTTGGATTCTACCCCACGCACAACCGGGGGCAGGACCCGTCCGCCGAGCGGTCGGGGGTGTTCGGGGAGCGGGGGACGGACGGCACGACCGCCGGGCGGTCGTGCAGGAGCGGAGGTCACGTGCGGCCGGACAAGCTCGTCATCAAGGTCATGCGCAGTGCGCACGCGCCGCTTACTGCCGAGGAGATTGCCGGCCGAATAGAGTTGGACGGCGGCGGTAGCTTCGACGTCACGCGAGTGGCGCACACCCTCCATCAGCTCGAGCGCTCCGGCACGGTAGCGGCGCTCGGCTCGGGGAAGTACCTCGCACTCCGGGAGCGGAACCTGGTTGCGGGCAGACTCTCGATGAACCGCCGCGGCTTCGGCTTTGTTGCCACGCCTCTCGGCGACATCTACATCGGCAAGCGGGAGACCGGCGGCGCGATGCACGGCGACACCGTAGCCGTGCGGCTGGAGGCGCGCAAGACGCGCGAGGGGCGCGCTGGCACGGTCGTGCAGGTGCTCGAGCGTGCCGTGACTGAGCTCGTAGGCCGCTTCGAGCGGCACGGCAAGCTCGGCATCGTCGTGCCCACCGATCCGCGGATCAAAGGCGACCTGTTCGTCGATCTGGCCACGTCGCCTCTCGAGGTGAAGCCTGGCGAGATCGTGGTGGCGCGCATCACGCGCTACGCCGATCGTCGCGATGCGATGCAGGGAGCCATCACGCAGGTCCTCGGCGCTGCCGACGCCCCCGGCGTTGACGTGGAGATCATCATCCACGAGCACGGGCTGGCGACCGAGTTCCCGCCGGAGGTGATCGAGGCTGCCGAGGCGCTCAGCCAGGACGTGGCCGGTGAGATCGCCCGTGGGCGAGAGGACCGGCGCGACCTCTTCACGATCACGATCGATCCCGTCGATGCGCGCGACTTCGACGACGCCATCTCGATCGAGCGCGAGGGCGCTGGCTATCGCCTCTGGGTGCACATCGCCGACGTCAGCCACTATGTCCCCTGGGACACGGTCGTGGACGTTGAGGCGCGTCACCGCGCCACCAGCGTCTACCTCGTGGATCGAGTGCTGCCGATGCTGCCCGAGCACCTCAGCAACGTCATCTGCTCGCTCAACCCCGACGAGGATCGGCTGACCTTCACCGCCGAGATGCTCCTCGACAAGACCGGCCTGGTGGAGCAGTACGAGCTGTATCCCTCGGTCATCAGAAGCGACCGGCGTCTCGATTACGACCAGGTTCAGACCTGGCTCGACAAGGGCGGCTTCCCGGACGAGACCATCGAGCGCATGCTGCGTGACTTCCATTCAGTGGCGGGGGAGATCCACAAACGTCGGATCGTACGGGGCGGCCTCGACTTCGATACGGTCGAAGCGCGCGTGAAGCTCGATGAGTCGGGCAAGCCGCTCGAAGTTGTGCTGCGCTCGCGCACGGACGCGACCAACATGATCGAGGAGGCGATGATCCTCGCGAACGAGGTCGTCGCGCGCCACATGACCGCCGCCAAGGCACCGATGGTCTACCGCATCCACGAGGACCCGGACCCTGATGCGCTTGCGCAGGTGGGCGTCGTTCTGAAGGAGTTCGGCTACCCGATCTCCGACCTGCACGGCGCGAGCCCCAAGACGTTCCAGAAGATCGTCGCCTTCGCGCACGGGCGGCCCGAGGAGCGGCTCATCAACTCCTTGCTGCTTCGGGCGCTGGAGCGCGCGCGCTACGTGGACTACCTGGGGCCCCACTTCGGGCTGGCGAGCGACGCGTACACGCACTTCACGAGTCCGATCCGCCGGTACCCGGACCTCATCGTGCACCGACTACTGCGCGCTCAGCTCACTCGCGCCCTCGAGAAGCCGCCGACGGCGAACATGGTGCCCGAGCTGGAGTGGCTCGCGGAGCACTCCTCGGCGATGGAGCGTGAGGCCGAAGCCGCCGAGGACGACAGCCAGAAGGTGAAGCTCGTGGCGCTCATGGCCGAGCATCTGGGCGAGGTGTTCGACGGGATCATCACGGGCGTGATGGGCTTTGGGCTCTTCGTTCAGCTGGAGAACACCGCCGAGGGGCTCGTCCACGTGGAGGCGATGACCGATGACTACTATCGGCTGGATCCCGAACGCTTCATGCTCTGGGGCGAGAACAAAGGGCTCACGTACCGGCTCGGTCAGCAGGTGAAGGTTCGCGTGCTCGACGCCAGCATCGGCGAGCGGCGCCTGGACTTCGAACTGGCCTGACCCGGGTCGTGCCTGGTGTGCCGGCGCGGCCGGCGCTACACTTACGCTCCCCACCATATGTTCACAAAGGAGGCCGTTTCATGCGTCCTGAATCCTTCGAGTTCTTCAAGACTCTCATCGAGGCTCCGTCGCCTTCGGGCTACGAGCAGCCGGCGGCGAAGGTCCTGCGGGAGTACATGGCCCCGATTGCCGATGAGGTGACCACCGATGTCATGGGCTCGGTCCATGCGCTGCTCAAAGGCAAGAAGGACGGCCCGACCGTGATGCTCGCCGGTCACATCGACGAGATCGGCTTCATGGTCACCTACATCACCGACGACGGGTACTGCGCGTTCGCGCCCATCGGGGGTCACGACCCGCAGATCCTGCCCGGCATGCGTGTGGACGTGCACACCAAGACCGGCGTGCTCCGCGGCGTGCTCGGCCGACTGCCGATCCACCTGCTCGAGGAAGAAGAGCGCAAGGTCGTGGTGAAGATGCACAAGATGTTCATCGACCTCGGCATGAGCGCAAAGGACGTCAAGAAGAGGGTGCGCATCGGCGACCCGGTCACCTACGGGGTGGGCGTGGAGACGTTCGGAGACGGCATGGCCGTCTCGCGCGCGTTCGACGACAAGATGGGCGCGTGGATCTGCGCCGAAGCGCTGCGTCTGGTGAAGGAGGCCGGCGGTGCTGCGGGCGACCTGGTCGCGGCCGGCACCGTCCAGGAGGAGATCGGCCTGCGCGGCGGCACGACTTCGGCGTATAGCCAGGACCCGGTCGTCGGCATCGCGGTGGAGGTCACGCACGCGACCGACTACCTCGACGTGGACAAGCGCAAGTTCGGCGAGGTCGTCTGCGGCAAGGGACCGGTCATCAGCCGCGGCGCCAACATCAACCCGAAGGTCTTCGAGCTGCTCGTGAAGGCCGCCGAGGCCGAGAAGATCCCGTATCAGGTGGAGGGTGCGCCTCGCGGCACGGGTACCGACGCGAACGCCATCCAGCTTTCGCGCGGCGGCAAGGCTGCGGCGCTCGTAAGCGTGGCGCTCCGCTACATGCACACGCCGACCGAGGTGCTCTGCCTCGAGGACGTGGAGAACACGGCCAAGTTGCTCGCCGCATTCGTACTCAGGCTGAAGCCGGGGACCGACTTCACGCCGTAAGGAAGTCATCACGCGAGCGTTCTGGGAGAGGCGATCTTCGGGTCGCCTCTTTCTTCGTCCGCAGGCTTGACAAGCCATGCTTGCTGTTACTATATACTCGATATGTAGATACTCGGTATATAGCGCGGCTACGGGGGGTCAGGCAGAGGTGAGCGTCCGGCACGGCATTCTCGCGGTACTCGAGCGGCGCTCGGCGCACGGTTACGAGCTGCGGCGTGAGCTGGAGGACGAACTCGGCTCGCACTGGTCGCTCAACTACGGCCAGGTCTACACCACCCTCGAGCGCCTGGTGCGTGACGGATTCGTCGTGCAGTCCGACACGGTCGCCGTCTCAGATGCGCCCGACCGCAAGCTCTATACGGTGACGCCCGCCGGTCGTGCCGAGCTCCGTCGCTGGTTCCTCACTCCGGTGGAGGGCTCCGAGGCGCGACGTGACGAACTCTTCGCCAAGATCGTCCTCGGACTCACGAGCGACGTCGACGTCTCGCAGATCATCCACGCCCAGCGCAAGAACGAACTCAGGCGTATCGCCGAGTTGACCTCGATCAAGGAGCACACGGACCCGGTGCTCGATCTGGCGGAGGTCCTGCAGCTCGACCTGTTCATCCTGCGCACTGAGTCGACGCTGCGCTGGCTGGAGATCGCCGAATCGAAGATCGGCAAGGCCGCAGACAGCGCTCCGGTATCGGTGGCGATCCGCGATGTCCGCGCTGTCGAGGATCCACTCGAAGACGAGCTGAGTCGTGGCGATCGGGAAGACGCCCGGGCTCGCGGCGCTGAAGGGGGCAGGTAGTGCCGGTCCTGAGAGATATCTTCCGTGCGAAGGGACGCTCGGTGCTGACGATCGCCGGCGTGGCCGTCGGCGTGTTCCTGATCGTGCTGATCGGGGCGATGGCCGAGAACTCGAACCGCCAGCTGGAGTCGATCGAGGACTTCCGAGCCGGTACCGTGACCGTGGCGGCGGAGGGCGCGTCCGTGAACGCGTTCAGCTTCCAAACACACAGCTGGGTCCCGCGGATGCTTCCCCCCGATGCGCTGGAGGAACTCCGCGATGTGCCGGGGGTGCGCGAAGTCTTCCCGCGGGTCGCCCTCCAGCTCGACCCCCGCGCGTTCTGGCTGGGGGTCCCGACCACCATCGTAGGCGGCTGCTCGTCCGACTGGCTCGCGCAGCAGGCGACGTTGGCGGCCGGACGCTTCGCCGCCGAAGGGGAGCGCGGCGTCGCCGTCTTCGGAGCCGATGTGGCCACGCAGCTCGACGCCAGCGTGGGCGACTCGGTGCGGCTGCGTAGCGGGGACTTCACGGTCGTCGGCATACTCGATCGCGCCTCGGTCACGATGCTCGACCAGTCGGCGTTCGTAGCGCTCGATGATGCCCGCACACTGTTCGTGGAGTCGTTCGACGACATCTACCACGAGCAGCTGAGTGGCGAGCCGGTGGTGCTGAGCGCCGAGGTGGTCGCCGCCGACGGGGTCGACCCGGACGAGCTCGCCAGCCGGATCGTGCGCGAGGTCGATGGCGTCATCGCACTCGGGCCCGAGAAGCTCAAGCGAGAGTCGTCGGGAACTGCCGCCACCTACGACTCACTCGTGATGTCGATGGGCGTCATCGCGCTGTTCGCCGGAGGTCTTTCGGTCATCAACACGATGATCATCTCGGCCACCGAGCGCACCCGCGAGGTTGGGGTCAAGCGTGCGCTGGGGGCCTCCACGGGCCGGATCATGCGCGACGTGCTGTGGGAGTCGGCGGTGATCGGCGTCCTCGGTGGCCTCCTCGGCGCTGCGACGGGCTCGCTCGGGGTGTGGGCCGCGGATGCCGCGCTTTCCGCCTCCACGGGCATGGGCATGTTCACGCTCACGCCAAGGCTCCTGCTCTTCGCGGTCGCGTTCGCCTGTGCGATCGGGGTCGTTGGTGGTCTGTATCCGGCACGCTACGCTGCGCGGCTCGACCCGATCGACGCGCTTGCACACTCGTAAGGGGAGAGAACGATGGTGAGTGCGATCAGGCGTCTCGCACAGCGGAAGCTCCAAACCACGCTCACGGTGCTCGGCGTGGCGGTGGGAGCGGCGATCTTCGTGATGATGGGCGGCATGGGCGTGAACGCCGCGGGGGTGATGGATCAACTCCTCGACTACCACGGGGACAAGGTGTATGTGGTCAACGCCGAGGGCGTATCGAGCCTGATGACCGGCAGTATCGAACACCCGCTGACTGCGGCGATGGTTGACGATCTCGAGGCTGTGGACGGTGTCGAGATGGTGCTGTGCGCCGCTGCGGTGGGCTATGACGATGAGGGGGTGCTTCAGGGCATCCCGTACATGATCTTCGGCGGCACCACCGGGTCCGGCGACAAACGCGAGGGGTTCTGGGGACGGTGGGAGATCGGTGAGGGGCGCGCGTTCGAGGAGAGCGAGACCGGTGTGGCAGTTGCGGGCGTCGACATGCTGGCGCACTTGGATGCGAAGGTGGGCGACACGGTTACGGTGCGTGGACATCGGATCGAGATCGTTGGATCGATGAAGCGTCTCGGCTGGCCATCGCTCGACCAGTGTCTGATGTTGCCGGTTCGCGACGCGCGGGTGATGACCGTTGAGTCGCTTCCGCCGACGCTCCGCAAGCTCGACCCGGACGACATGACCATGCAGGCGGTCATCTATCCCGAGCCGGGAGTCGATCCGTCGGTGCTGAGGCGTCGCGTCCAGGCCGAGGTGGATGGCGTGGTGGTGATGGACATCGGCGACATGCAGAGCATTCTCGACG
This sequence comes from Coriobacteriia bacterium, assembly GCA_030652115.1. NCBI lineage: Bacteria > Bacillati > Actinomycetota > Coriobacteriia > Coriobacteriia bacterium. The sequence continues at coordinate 6,751 of JAUSBK010000004.1, forward strand.
ATATGGACTGGATGGTGGTCGCCGAGGCGCTGCTCGTGAGCGCCTGCTTCCTCGCCTTGCTCGCCGGATCGATGCCGATCGTGAACACCATGATGGTTTCCGTCGCCGATCAGACGCGCGAGATCGGCGTGAAGCGCGCGCTAGGCGCCTCGGCAGGGCGCATCATACGCGACGTGCTTGCCGAAGCGGCGCTCATCGGCGCGCTCGGCGGTGTGCTTGGGGCCCTGTTGGCGGTAGCCGCGTCGCTTGCGATGAACGAGGCGGCACTCGCCGACGGTGGGGCACCCGTCTTCACCGTGGCCTGGGAGATCGTCGGGCTTGCCCTCGCCTTCTCGGTTGTAGTCGGTGTGCTGGGCGGTCTGTATCCCGCGTGGCGCGTGTCTCGGATGGATCCGGTCGACGCGCTCGCGCACGAATAGGAGGACACAATGCCAGCAGTGGTCGTTGACGATATCGAGAAGCTCTACTACCTCGGCAAGCACAATGTCGTACACGCGCTTCGCGGCACCGACCTGACGGTCGGAGAGGGCGAGTTCATCGCGATCATGGGCCCGTCGGGGTCGGGAAAGTCGACGCTGCTGAACGTCATCGGGTGTCTCTCGCAGGTCACCGCCGGGCATGTGCTGGTGGGAGGGCAGGATGTGACCAAGCTGAAGCCAGCGGCGCTCGATCGACTCCGCGCACGGGCGGTGGGGTTCATCTTCCAGAACTACAACCTGATCCCCACACGCACGGCGCTGCAGAATGTGATGTTGGCCGCCGAGTACGCGGGCATGTCGGCCAAGGAGCGCCATGAGCGTTCGGTCGAGATGCTCGAGCGCGTGGGGCTGGGTGATCGTCTGGATCACTTCCCGAGCGAGCTGTCGGGAGGAGAGCAGCAGAGGGTCGCGATCGCGCGTGCGCTCGTGAAGGAGCCGCAGCTTCTGCTGGCCGATGAGCCCACGGGTAACCTGGATTCGGTCGCTGCGGAAGAGATCATGGACCTGCTGCGTACGCTGCGCGGTGACGGTCAGGCGATCGTGATGGTCACCCACGACTCGCGAATGGCCGCGTATGCCGACCGCATCGTGTTCCTGAAGGACGGTCGTGTTGTGGATGAGGAGCGCATCAGGCCGAACGCGTGCTAGCTTCACCCTCTCGCGGCAGCCACCGTGCGCACATACCCGCATGCTAGAATGCTCGGGCGTCCCCCACGGGGCGCCCGAGTCGCATTGCCCCCGAGGAGTCACGCCCGTGCCTCGCGAAGAGAAGAACATCGCTACCAACAAGAAGGCCTACCACGATTACTTCGTGGACGAGGTCTTCGAAGCGGGCATCGTGCTCACCGGCACGGAGGTCAAGTCACTTCGCGAGAACAAGACGAACCTACGTGACAGCTTCGCGACCATCCGCAGGGGCGAGGTGTGGCTTCACAACGTCCACATCTCGCCGTATAGCCATGGCAACCGCAGCAACGTGCGCGTGGACCGCGAACGCAAGCTCCTGCTGCGCAAGGCGGAGATCCGCTACCTCATCGGCAAGACGAAGGAGCGAGGCTTCACACTCGTGCCGCTCAAGGTCTATCTGTCATCCTCGAACTTGGTGAAGGTCGAGATCGGCCTTGCCCGCGGAAAGAAGCTCTACGACAAGCGCGATGCGATCGCCGAGCGCGACCAGAAGCGCGACGTCGAGCGCTCGCTCAAGGAGCGGACGAAGGGCGAGTAGGCGAACCGACCTAGCGTGCAGAAGGGCCGCCCCTCGGGGCGGCCCTTCTCGTGAGCTTCGAAGGGGATTACCACTGCTCGGCGGAGTCGAGCACCCAGGTGTCTCCGTCGAGAGTGTAGTAAGCGATGTAGCCTGCCGAGTAATCGGCATACGCCTCCCAGCGGGTCACCTCGATGTATCCGCTCTCACCGTCCACCTCAACCCAGTAGATGACACCGCCCGGGAAGTCTACGGCCGCCTGGCTCAGCAGGTCGGTCACGGACGAATCGCCGATGCCGTTGAGAAGGGGTACGAGCTGCGAGTTGTCCCAGAAGTACTCGCGTCCGTTCGAGGCCGTCCCGTAGTCCATGTAGTCGTATTCCTCGTTAGCAGGGTCGTTCGTCCAACCAGAATCGAATCCGGCCGTGTTTTCGACCTCCAGGTAGAACGCGATCTGTACGTTGGGGTCGTCGGCGAGCGTGGCCCGGGCGACCAGCGTGTCAGTGGTGTACTCGGTGCTCGGGTGGACCAGCGCCTCCTTCACGACGAGGTCCGGGTAGTGTGTGGCGACCGCTTCGTCGAGGACCTCCTCGTGGAACGCCTCCAGCGGCCCGTAGCCGTTATCGGCGCTCGCCTCGGGCTGGAAGTCCTCCCAGCCCGTGTCCATCGTGGACGCCTCGTCGTTGCTGTCCGAGTCGAGGTCGAGCGTATTGGTCTCCCACTCATCGGTCGTCTCGAGGGTGTTGGTGACCTCGTCTTCGGCGGCGCGAAAGATCAGGTAGGCTGCAACGCCGCTGCCCACACAGCACAAGAGCAGCACGCCCACCACGATCCCGATGATGAGCCCGGTCTTCTTCTTCTTGGGCGGCTGCGGCTGCTGATACTGAGGCTGGGGTGTCGCTGGCGGGTACTGCTGCTGATCGTACTGCGCCTGCGGTGCGGCCGGCGGGTACGGTGCCTGCGGAGCGCCAGCGGGGGGAACCTCCGGAGTGGGAGGCGGGTAGGGCGTGCCGTCCATGGGTTGACTCCTCTCGCGCTCTTGCGCCGCGATGCCGCGGCCCTCTCATGAGAGTACCCTTTCTGACGCTCGTTGCGCAGCGGTGGCACACGTGGTGCTTCCGTGTCAGGGAGGTCCCGGAGCGGGTATACTGTCCGGGCGCGGCGCACCTTCACATACCTCACACCCGGGGGCGACTGGTTTCGACACGGGAGTTCTGAGGGGAGAAGCAGGCCGAGGTCGCCTTACCTCGTTAAACAGGGGCAAACGACGCTCAAACGTCGACAATAATTACGCTCTCGCTGCCTAAATAGCGCAGCGACGTCTCCCGGTGCGCGTCCCCGTCGCCGGATCTGACGTCACTCAGGGGACTGCCGCATAAGACGTAGCCGGTATGCTTACGCGAAAGACCGAACCAGCTAGGGAAGGGCGCGCTCGTCACACCGTGTAGCCCCGACCGAAACCTAAGATGTGACTGAGCCTGGAGATGCTCCCCAGGGGGCTGTCGTGGACCGGAGTTCGATTCTCCGCGCCTCCACCACACACCTCACGCGCCTGTCCGCGTACCTCAGCGGGCGGGCGCGTTCGCGTGCCCGCCGCTACTCTTCGCCCGGCCCCACTCGGCCCCGCGTCCGCTTCACTCGCGCCCGATGCCGTTTGGCCTCCACCTGCCGCGCCTTGACCGCACGCGACTTGCGCGTGGGCACGCGCGCGGGTCTGTCGAGGACGGCGTTGTGCTCCTCCAGCTTGCGGCGCAGCCGCTCCAGGCATGCGCGCTTGTTGAGCAGCTGGCTTCGTTCGCGCCTGCACACCACCGTGATGCCGCTCGGCAGATGGCGGAGGCGCACCGCGCTGTCGGTGGTGTTCACACTCTGCCCGCCGGGACCGGTCGCGCGAAAGACCTGCACCTCGCACTGTGCGAGGAGATCGGCGTCTTCGGCGGGTATGTCGTAACGGTTGTCCATCAGTGCGGCCATTCTACCGCGACCTATGTGGCATACTCTCGTTCATGCCCGAAGACACGCGATATGGCTTCCCGCTCCCCGCGTGGGAGGCGGCCAAAGCGCAGGCGAACGCGTTCATCCAGCAGCGCGCACGCGAGCGGCGCACGCTCACCTACGCCGAGCTGTGTCGCGAGGTCACCGCGATCACCCTCAAGCCGCGCTCGTGGGCGATCGTGGGCTTCCTGAACGAGATCTGCACGGAGGCCGACGCGAGGTACGGCATCATGCTCGCCACGCTCGTGGTGCGCGCCGACAGCGGACTTCCCGGCGATGGCTACTTTCGCCATGCGGAGCGCCTCGGCCGCGATGTGACCGACCGTGATGAGTACTGGCGAAGCGAGGCCGAGCGCGTGTGGGCGGCCTTCTCAGAGGAGCGGTAGCGTATGCCCGAGTTCGTCTCCGGTCTGCCCGAGTGGCTCAAGTACGTCGTGATCTCGTGGATTCCGACCATCGAGCTTCGTCTAGCCGTCCCCTGGGCTGTCGCCGCCGGTGAGCAGATCTACATGCCTATCATCCTGCTTGCGAGCCTGGCCATCTTCTGGCCGGGCTACTACTTCCTCGAGTTCGTGTACAAGCGATTCCCTCAGCAGGGGTGGCTGCACCGCAAGTTCGAGAAGATCCGGGCCAAAGCGAACCCCCTCATCGAGAAGTACGGCTTCTGGGGTCTTGCCGTCTTCGTTGCTATCCCGCTGCCGGGAACCGGTGCGTACGCAGGCACCGCCGCCGCATGGCTGCTGGACATGGAGCCCAAGCGGGCGTTCCTGGCAGTCTCGGTCGGCGTCACGGGTGCGTTCCTCATCGTGTGGGCGCTGTCCGAGTTCGTCGGCTTCGGTATCAGCAGCATCTAGCGATGGAGCGCCTGTCTCTCAAGGGAACGCCCTTCCCGTTCGGTCTCAGCTTCATACCGACCGCGGCGCTCGCCCCGGTGGCGCGCACCACGTCCGACGCTGCCGTCGCACTCGTGGAGGCATGCATCTCACTCGACGCTTCGTTCGCGTTCGTCCCCGCAGACGCCCCCTGGGCCGATGCCGCGATGGAGGCGTTCGCCGAGGCTGACCTGGCGCCCCTGTGGGCGATGAGCGGCCCGCTGTGGCAGGTCATCGAGTCGCGTGGTGCGATGGACGGTCTGCGCGCCACGCTCACGCACCCCGAGGAGATCGGCGGGGAGTTGGACGCCGGGCTCGACGCGCTCGTGCGGGAAGCCGCGCGGGGAGTGCGTCTAGGCGCGCGAGCGGTCGTGCTCGCCGAGGATCTTGCGGGTACGAGCGGGCCGCTTGTGGCGCCGGATTTCGCGATTGCCGAGCTGCTTCCGCGCTACGAGCGGATTGTGCGCACGGCGCACGCGCTGGGCGTTCCGGCGATCTTCCACTCGGACGGCGACATCCGGCCGCTTCTCCCGGCGATCGGGCGTGCCGGCTTTGTTGCGGTGCACGCGGGCGGGGGACTCGGACTCGACGGCCTCGAACGGCTCTTCTGGGCGGCTCGCGAGGAGGGGATCGCGATGGTCGGCGGCCTGCTCACCTCCGAGCTTGGGAACGCAGCGCGTGCCGAGGCGCTCGGTAGCTCGATCGGCATTCTCGCCCATACGGGTGGTCTGCTCGTAGCTGACGACGGTGGCATCACCACTGCCGAAGAGGTGGCGAACCTGCTGACCGCGCTCGCGGCTGCCCGCGATACGTAGCGCGGGTGGCGTAGCGCGACGCACAAGGGGGCGCCGGTCATCCGGCGCCCCCTTGTCATGCAGCGCAGAGCCGATCGCCTACGCCTCGGCAGGTGCCTCCGCTGTCAACTCCGCAGCCAACTCGGCAGTCACCTCGCCTGTTTGCTCGGCGGGTACCTCAGCGGGCTTCTTGTTGCCCGGCAGCGGCATGGACGCCACCACCAGGTCGATCACCTGCCAGATCTCCATGCCGAGCTCGTGGACCTCGTTGAGCTCCTCGATCTGCAGGCGGCAGTTCTCGCACGGGCAGGCGAGGATGTTCGCGCCGCTCGCCTTGAGCTGCTCGACCTTCTTGATGCCCGACTTGAGCCGGACGTCCTTGAACTCCTCCATGGCTACGATGCCGCCGCCACCGCCGCAGCACCACTGCTCGGCGCGGTTGGGGATCAGGTCGACGAAGTTGTTCGTAACGGCCTTGACGATGTCGCGTGGCTCCTCGAACTTGCCGCCGTTGCGACCGAGCTGGCACGGGTCGTGGTACGTGACCTTGCCCTCGATGAGTCCCTTGTCCACCGTGATGCGGCCGGACTTGATGTACTGGTCCACCTTCTCGAGGATGTGGGTCACCTTGAAGGGCATCGGTTCCTTGCTCCACGCCTCGTAGAAGAACTCGGCGACGCGGTAGGCGTGCCCGCACTCGGGCACCACGATCTCCTTTACGCCGAGGCGCACGGCCTCGTCGATGTAGCGCTTGGTGATCAGCCGCGCTTTCTCCGGGTCACCGTAGAAGTAGCCGTAGTTGGCCGCCTCGAACATCGAGATCGTCCAGCTCTCGCCGGCCTCCTCAAAGATGACGGCGGCCGGGCGGATCGAGTGAGCGCCGGCGAGCGCCACGTACAGCACGTCCGCGCCCTGCTTGTTCACGTGTACCTTGTGTTCGGGGTTGCCCGTGATCGCGCGGACGTCCTCCGAGATATCCTCGAATCCGCTCAGCATCACGCCTTCGAACATCGCCGCGTTGTCGCCCTTGAAGATGGCGGCGTCGGCGAGCTGGCCGAGCATCTCATTGCCGCGGCCGGCTGCGATCAGGATCCCCTTGGCCACCGAGAGGATCCACGCGGTGTCGATCGAGAAGGGGCAGTAGTACATGCAGCGACGGCAACCGGTGCAGGCGTAGGTGGAGTCGTAGAGCTCGTCGAGCAGGTTATCGTCCGGATCCCGCGCTTCGTAGAGCGCCGGCACGAACTTGCCGGTCTTGTCGAAGTACTTCTTGTAGATCTGGCGGATGAGCTCCGCGCGGCGAGCGGGGAGGTACTTGAAGTCCCCGGTGCCCACGTACTGGTGGCAGGCATCCTTGCAGATAGCGCACCGCGCGCAGATGTCGATGTACTGCTTGAGCTGGCGGTTCATCTTCTTGTCGATGACCCCGGCGAGCGTCTTCATCTCAACAGTCTCCATCGCTACTCACTCCTCACAAGGTTCGCCGAGAATGAGCCGATGGTGTGCACGAGCTTGCTGAACGGGAAGTAGATCAAGAACAGGTCCGTGAACAGCATGTGCGTGCCGAGCGACCAGCCGACGTTTCCGTGCAGCAACTCGGCGGGGAAGGCCGGCTTGAACGTCAACAGGCTCTGGAACCACTCGCGGTACGTTGCGGCGTGGATGATTCCGCCGTACACGAACCGCATGTGATCGCCCATGATGATGACGCCGAAGAGCAGGGCCAGCAGCAGGTAGTCCTCGGGCACCGAGAGCCTCTTGTACGGGCCGAAGGTGCGGCGACCGATCCAGAACAGCACGCCCACCAGCATCAGGATGCCAGCGATGCTGCCGGACAGGGCAGCGAACGTGTTCATGCCCTCCTCGCCGAGAAGCTCGGGAAGGATCGGGAACTCGGCGATCAGGCGACCGTGGCCCACGAACGCGCCGAGCGCCGCGACATGGAACGCGAACGCGAACACCCACATCACCGGCTCGATCTTCGCCGAGTGGGGGGCGATGAACGTGTCCTTCAGCATCTTGAAGAACCGGCCAGTGCCGCTTGCAGGCTTCGGGAACATCCCGAGACGGACCGCGGACTTCGGGGTGGTGGCCCACTCGTAGATGCGCCACCCCATTCCGATGATGAACACCGCCAGGGCAAGATACACGCCCCAGACAGATGTTATCCAGAGATACGTTTCCATGCGCGTGACCGCGTCCTCTCCTGGTTACTTGGAGCGCTTGACGAGGAAGACGAACAGATCGCCTTCCTTGCCGGCCGACAGGACCTCATGGCCGGTGCTGGCAGCCCACGCGGGGATGTCGGCCATGGCGCCTGGGTCGGTCGCGACAGCGCGGATGACCCCGCCGACTTCGACGTTGTTGATGTTCTGGCTGACCTTGACCATCGGGAGCGGGCAGAGCAGACCCTTGAGGTCCAGTTCCAGATCGACCTTTACTTCGTCAGACATGGTGATTCCCTTCTGTCACGCCGCGTGCCGGCAGCACGCGATCTCATCCGAGTAGGTGTTGCGGGCAGTGCGCTAGATGAACAGCTGAATCTCGGCTGTCTGCGCCTTGAGGAGGAAGAAGCCGACGCCCACTGGTTCCTTGACGCCATCAATGAACGATTCCTGCGGAATCTCCATGACGTCCATGGACATCTGGCATCCGTACATGTTCACGCCCAACTCAACGGCCAGGTCGCGCATCTCGTTGAGCTTCTGCACGTTGTGGCTGCCCATCATCTTGCCGAACATCCAGCGGCCCATACCACCAAAGCTGAACTTGCTGGGGTTCGCCTTCATGATGTCGCCGCCGTACATGGTTCCGAGCATGCGTCCAAAGAACGTCTTACCCGTTCTGACGTCCTTCTTGATCGCGCGGAGGCCCCAGAACGTGAAGAACATCGTCACGTCCATGCCCATTGCGGCCGCTCCGTTGGCGATGATGAAAGCGCCGAACAGCTTGTCCATGTCGCCGCTCATCACCACCATCGCGAGGCTCTTCTTGTGGTCATCACTCATTGTGGTTCCTCCTTCTAACAGGGCAGTGGTATCTCTCACGCGGTCGACGTGGCCGCGTCTAAGCCGGACGCTCGGGGGTCAGTGCGCGGTCAGCGACGCCGCGCTGCTCGTCGAGGATCTCCTGCATCACCTCGGTGATGAGATCGAACGCCTGGATGATCTTCGGATTGGCGATGCTGTAATACGTGTGATTCCCCGCGCGCCGAGTCCGAACCACTCCGTGACCGCGGAGCAACGCGAGGTGCTGGGAGAGGGTCGCCTGTGGGATGCCCGTGCGCTCGTGAAGCTGGGTGACTGACAGCTCCTCTTCGCGCAGCGCGCCAAGAATCATCTGGCGCTTCTCGTTCGCAAGCGTCTTGCAGAGCTCAGAGTGCTGGCAGTAGAAGTCCGTGCTGTCCACGTCTCACCCCAAGTACATTCGAATATGCGAATTCGCATATCTGAACCCTAAGTCAACTTAAGCCAAAGAGCAAGTGCTTTCAGGGAGGAGTTCCAGGTACGGGTCCGGTGGGGGTGACGCCGCGGTCTGCAGACCGTCGTCCACGGGTTTGAGCACCCCTGGTGACGTGCTACGATTGTCGCGCGGCCGCGTCTCCGTACGGCCGCATCGTCTCGTATGCCGTCCGGCCTCCTACCGGGGAGTGGAGCACGTGGCGCTCGAGGGCAACCTCAGGGATTTCTCGATAGCGGATATGTTCCGTCTGCTGGCCTCTGGCCGGAAGACCGGTACGCTGTATCTCGAGCGCGAGGACGCGCAGGGCCGGGTTTGCTTCAAGAAGGGGCGCGTCTTCTTCGCGAGCAGCAACTGGCACCGCGAGTCGCTCGGCCGGCGCCTGGTGAAGGCCGGCGTGATCTCGGAGAAGCAACTCCGGCAGGCACTCGGCCTTCAGAAGATCCAGAAGAAGGAGAAGGCTGGCCGGCGCCTCGGGCAGATCCTCGTGGATGAGGGCTACCTCGACGGCAAGGTGCTCGAGACGTTCATCCAGGACCAGATCAATGACACGCTATTCGACCTCTTCCGGTGGGAAGAGGGGGAGCTTCGTTTCGAGCCGGACGAGACATGCGACGACGAGGACATCGGCATCTCGGTGTCGGTAGAGAACATCATCATGGAAGCGTCGCGTCGCCTGGAGTTGTGGAGCAGGATCCGGCAGAAGATACCGTCGATGGACACCGAGTTCGTCATGGCCTCCACGCCCGGCGACAAGTCCATGGAGATCCATCTCAAGCCGCGCGAGTGGATGCTGTTGTGCTATCTCCACGGGGGTCGGTCGGTGCGGGAACTCGTCGAGCTCACAGGCTACAACGATTTCGAGACCGCCAAGATCCTGTACGGCATGCACGCCGCCGGTCTCATAGAGCGCCTCGGCGCGGAGGCCGAGGTCCGATGACCGGGGGCGTGGGGCGACCGTGCTGAACGAGGATCTAGCGAAGGACCTGACGCTCGAGGAGTTCCGGCGGTTCCGGGATCTGCTCCATCGGCAGTCGGGCATCTATCTCGAGGAGTCGAAGCTGGACTCGCTGCGGATATCGCTCGTGACCCGAGCAACGCGACTTGGGTACCAGTCGTTGTCCGAGTACTACAAGGCGCTGGAGCGCGACGACCAGGAGTTCAACGAGCTGCTCAATCTCGTCACCATCAACGAGACGAGCTTCTTCCGCTTTCCGGCGCAGTTTGACGCGCTAAGGGACAGCATCATCCCCGAGATCATGGGGGCGAAGGCCAGCGGCAACCGCGGCGTGCGCATCTGGTCCGCAGGCTGCTCGACCGGCGAGGAGCCCTACTCGATCGCCATGACGCTGATCGACTCCGGCATCGAGATGGCGGGCTACAAGCCGCAAGTCCTTGGCACCGACGTCTCCACCAAGGCGCTGGCGCGCGCGAAGGCCGGCGTGTACGGTAAGCGAGCCATGATGAGCGTGCCGGAAGATGCCGTGAGCCGGCACTTCGAGCGCACCGCGAGCGGCGACTATCGCGTGAACGACCGCGTCCGTTCGTACGTGGACTTCGGCTACCAGAACCTGATCAGAGAGCCATACCCACTCTCGCTCATGGGCAATTGGGACATCATCTTCTGCCGCAACGTCACGATCTACTTCCGGCTCGACTCCACGCGGCGCGTGGTCTCGAACTTCTTCGACAGCCTGAATGAAGGCGGCTACCTGTTCGTCGGTCATTCGGAGACGCTCACGTCGGTGAACGACACCTTCGAAGCGGTCGAGGTAGGCGGTGTCTTCCTGTACCGGAAGCCCGTGCCGCGCAAGACGTTCGCGTTCGGTCAATCTCAAGCGCCCAAGACGCCACGAGCTGCGCGACCGTCAACGTCGGCGACCCGGGCGGCCAGGGCAAAGGCAAAGCCGGTGGCCACACCGCCGGACGACTCCGGCGACCCGCTCGAGCAGGCGCGGATCGACCTCAAAGAAGGCCGTCCGGAGCGTGTGCTCGAGATCGTCGAGGCGGTTCTGGCCACCGATCCCAACAACGCCGAGGCCCACCTGCTCTCGGCATACGTGCATGCCGACACCGCGAACTACGACGAGGCGATGCGCGCGTCGCACAGGGCCCTCGCGATCAACCCGTTGCTCCCGGTGGCGCGCTACATCCTCGGCATCATCTACCAACGCCAGGGCGATCCGGTGCGAGCGGTATCGGAGCTCAAGAAGACGATCTACATCGACACGGACTTTGCGCTCGCGCACCTCAACCTCGCCAACATCTACAAGGCGCAGCGCAAGTGGGAAGCGGCGGCGAAGGAGTACGAGAACGCGCTGAAGTCCCTCAAGGCCAGTCCTGAGGGGGCTTGGACGGAGTTTTCCGGCGGGTTCCAGGCTGATCTGCTGGTCAGAACGTGCGAACGCAGTCTGATAGAGTGTCGGAAGGCCATGGGCGGCTAGAACGCAGGCTGTCGTCGTCATCCGGGAACGGCGCCGTATGCCGTTCGGGACGGCGACGCGGGAGGGAGACGGTAATGGCAGGCGCGCGGATCCTGGCGGTTGATGACAGCCCCACCATCCTCGAGATGATCAAGGCCATCCTGCTCGCAGGTGGCTACGAGGTCATCACGGCGACGGATGGGGCGGAGGCACTCGAGACCGCCCGTGCGGAGAAGCCCGACCTGATCCTTCTGGACGTCATGCTTCCGAAGCTTGATGGCTACCGGGTCTGTCGGCTGCTCAAGTTCGACCAGAACTACAAGTCCATTCCGATCATCATGCTCACCGCCAAGACCGAGGAGCAGGCGATGGCCACCGGCATTCGGACCGGTGCGAACCAGTACCTTACCAAGCCCGTTGAGCCGGACACCCTACTCAACGCGGTGGCCGAAGAGCTCGCGAAGGCCCAGGGTTAGGCGATACGCATGGCCCCGGCTAGCGGCATCTCGGAACGGGTGCTCGACAGTCTCGTCTCGGCAGGTCTCATGACAGCCGAGCAGGTCGCCAGCGTCATTGACGCCGCATCCTCCCGCGGCGTCAATGTGGGCAGCGTCCTGGCCGAGCGCGACATGGTGAGCGCTATCGATGTCATCTCAGTGCTCGAGCACGAGATGGGCGTCCCTCAGGTGGACCTGACGAGCTACGCCCCCGAGGACGAAGCGCTTGCGCTCGTCCCGGCCCGTCTGGCGCGCGACCGGCGCATCCTGCCTCTCTTCGAGATCGAGGGCATGCTGACCGTTGCGGTCGGTGACCCGATGGATGTCTTCGCGCTCGACTCGGTGGCCGCCGAACTGGGTCTCGAGCTTGAGCCGGTGCTGGCCGAGAGCAGCTCGTTCGAGTCCACGCTCGAGCAGTACTATCCGTCAGGTTCTGCGGCGGCCGAGACCGAGATGGCCCCGCCTCCACCCGTCGCGGAGGAGATCGAGGAGCTGGCGGCATCTGACTTCTTCGAGGAGACCGCCGGGGAGGAGACACCGGCCGTGCCGGTTGCCCCGGTCGCAGAAGCCCCCTCGGAGCAGGTCGCCGAGGTGCTGATCGGCGAGACCATCGAGCAGATGGCGGCGGCCGAGCCAGCACCACAGGGCCCGGCCGGCATCGATCTCGACGTGCTCGCCGTTGCCGATGCGCGCAAGGTTGCGGTCCTCGTCGCGGACATCATCGACGATGCGATCGCCAGGGGTGCGAGCCGCATCCACCTGCTTCCGTACAAAGACGACTTCTTCCTGGTCTATCGCGTGAAGGGCGCCCTCGAGAAGGTCGCAAGCGCCCCGCTTTCGCTTCAGGCTGCGCTCGTCGACGGCTTCAAGCAGTACGCCAAGCTCGGGGGCGTTCCCGCATCGCGCCCAGCGCTCGGACGGCTGCACGCACGCTTCGGCGACAAGGACCGGGTCCTCACCGTCTCGGTGGTGCCCACGGTCTCGGGTCAGCGGCTCGTCGTCTCGATCACGCCCTTCAAGCCGCAGCCTCGCGGGTTCGCCGAGCTGGGCATGGGTGAAGCCGAGACCCGGGCGCTTCAGGCGATGGTCGAGCGCGGTCGTGGCATCCTGCTCGTGTGCGCGCCGGTCGCGGGGGGCTCCACGACGACCTACTACGCACTGCTGGCGCATGCGGCTGCAGCGGGGAAGACGGTCTACTCGGTGGAGCAGTCCATCGAGTACGAGATCGCTGCCGTCGCACAGGTGATGGTCGAGCCGGGCGGTCCGTCTCCTGCGGCCTACATCGCCGCCGGGATGCGACAGGACACCGATGTCATCGCGATCGACGGTCTTCGAACCGTCGAGGACGTGCACTTCGCCGTCGAGGCCGCCGGCCTCGGCAAGCTTGTCATCGCCACGTTCCCGGCGGCTGACATCGCGTCAGGCGTGCGCCGGATGCTCGACTTGGGTGCCGAGCCGCACAGCCTTGCCGCAGCGCTGACCCTCGGCGTAGGACAGCGCCTCGTGCGGCTGAACTGCCCCAACTGCTCGGTGGAGACAGACGGCGCGCTCGCTGCCCGCATCCCCGGTGTTCCGGCGGGGTTGCGGGACAGGGCGGGCTCCGGCTGTCCGAACTGCGGCAAGACCGGCTTCAAAGGCGCCACGGCGATCCACGAGGTTCTGCCGTTCACCGAGCCGGTTCGCGCGACGGTCGGTCGTGGTGCCTCGGATGCGGAGATCGCCGCCGCTGCAGCTGCTGCCGGCATGCGACCACTTCTGATCTCAGGGCTCGCACGGGTCAAGAGCGGCGACGTAAGTGCCGAGGAACTGAACAGAGTCCTGCGCTTCGTGATCTAAGGAGCAGTGCGTGCCGAGAAAGACCAAGAAGGCCGAGGCTGTCGTCGCCGAGGAGCTGTCCGCCGAGAGCTCGGTAGCCCCCGAAGACGTCACGCCCGCTGCGCCCGATCTCGAACTGGAACCCGAGGGTGTCGATGAGTCACCAGTCCTGGCCCTGGCGGTCACATTCAGGCTCGAGGGCCAGATCTACGGGCTTCCGCTCGAGGCCGTACAGGAGATCCAGCAGCTCGTAGAGTACACGCCGCTACCCGACTCGGCGCCCGCTCTTGTGGGGCTCATCGACCTGCGCGGACTCGTGGTGCCCGCCATCGATCTTCGCGTCCTGCTCGGCCTGGTGCCCCGGGACTTCACGCTCGAGACGCCGATGGTCTTCTGCCGCGTGAGGGATCACGTCGTCTGTCTCATCGTGGATTCGGTGGAAGACGTCGTGGATCTGCCCTCCGAGGGCCTGCAGCCGCCGTCGAACCTCTACAGCATGGCCGACCGCATGCTCGGCATGTGCCGGCTTCCGCAGGGGCTACTCTTGCTCCTCGACATCGATCGGCTTGTGCCGGACGCTGCGCTCGCGGCGGCAGACGCCGCGGAAGGCGGGCACTCATGAGTGGGGAGATGGGGCACGCCGCAAGCGACTTCCAGAATGCGAAGATCCACGAGGAACTGCGCCGTCGCGCCGAGTCGCTTGCGCAGGGCCAGGAGGAGGAGATCATCGCCGATGCCGAGGGGCTGTTGCTCTTCCGGCTCGGTGAGGAGTGGTACGCATTCCCCATTGATGGCGTTCGCGAGATCTACAACGAGTACTCGGTCACGCGGATTCCGCGCGTACCGGACTTCATCCTGGGTGTCGTGAACGTGCGCGGGGAGATCGTGTCGGTGACCGACCTCGGCACGATGATCCGCGTTCCCAGTCGCACGCAGCGTGCGCTCGACGACGCTCTGCCCTCGGCCATCATCGTTGCCAACGAGCGGTGTGTGTCCGCCGTGGTCGTCGACGAGATCGGTGATATCGCGGAGGTCCCACGCGGTAACGTCGAGCCCGCGCTGTCGACGCTCGATCGTGCACAAGCCGAGTTCGTGGCGGGATCCGTGTACCTCGACGGCCGGCTCATAGGTATTGTGAACCTCGACAAAGTCCTCGAGCCCATCGGTGACAACGTCTGACTAGGAGCGAAGCATGTTCAAGCGATTGATGGAGAAGGTCAGCGGCAACTTCCTGCTGAAGTACTCGATATTCACCGTAACTCTGGTGGCCGTGGCAAACCTCGTGCAGATCACGGCGGGCTGGGTCATCTTCAAGGACGAGTTCGGCGGGATCACCACCGACCTGGTCCTTCGCGCGCTAATGATGATCGGCATCTTCGTAGCGGTGATCATCGTGTTCGCGTACTTCCAGCGGCAGCTGGGCAAGCGCATGATGGCGCCGCTGTATGAAGTCGTGAGCAGCATCAAGGCGTCATGCGAGGGCGAGATCGGCCACAAGGTCGCCGTGGACTCCAAAGACGAGTTCGGCGTGCTCACCCGTTCCTACAACCAGATGCTTGACCTGATCATCTACCTCATCAGCCAGATGCAGGACTCCTCCCAGCGTCTTGCCGGCGCGTCCGGCGAGATCCTTTCCGCCACCGAGCAGCAGGCGTCGGGTGCGGCCGAGCAGGCCGCCTCGATCAGCGAGACGACCGCGACGATGGAGGAGCTCGCTGCCACGTACCGCCAGATCGCCGAGAATGCGAACCAAGTGGTCAAGATGGCCGAGACCTCCCTCGGTAACGCCGAGAGCGGGCAGCAGGCGGTCATGAACACGCTGGACTCGATGGAGTCGATCAAGACGCGCTCGCAGTCCTCGGCGGCGAAGATCCTTCAGCTCGGCGAGCGCAGCCAGCAGATCGGGCAGGTCCTCTCCATCATCAACAGCATCGCCGACCAGACCAAGATCCTCGCGCTCAACGCGGCCATCGAGGCTGCGCGCGCGGGTGAGGCCGGCAAGGGCTTCAGCGTTGTGGCGGTCGAGATTCGCAAGCTCGCCGAGTCGGTGGTCGACTCCACGGGCGAGATCGAGACGATCATGACCGAGATACAGGGAGCCGCGAACGATCTGGTCATCGCCACCGAGCAGGAACTCAAGCAGGTCGACACCGGTGTGGATCTCGCCCACACCACGGGCGACAGCTTCGATCAGATTCTCGAGACCATCGAGCAGACGACCATCGCGGCCAAGGAGATCTCCGCTGCGACGCAGCAGCAGCGCACGGCGACCGAGCAGGTCGTCAAGGCTATGCACGAGGTGGCCTCGGTGGCCCAGCAGACGGCCACCGCATCGCGCCAGGTCGCGGGTGCCGCAGAACAGCTGTCGGGCATCGCGAAGGAATCCAGCCACATCGGCGCAGCGTTCAGGATCGTCGGCCAGTAGCGGTCCGGTCGGCGGCACGAAGGAGACAAGATGGTCGAGTTCGACCGTTCGGTTTTTATCGCCAAGTTCCAGGAGGAGGCGACCGACCTCCTACAGCGCCTGAACGAGGGCATCATCACGCTCGAGGGGGAGCCGACGAACCGGCCGCTCATCGACCAGTGGCTGCGCGACGCCCACACGCTCAAGGGCTCGTCGCGGATGGTCGGTCTCATTGAGATCTCCGACATCGCACACCGCATGGAAGACGTGATGGTCAAGGTCCGCGATGGTGCGCTCGCTTACACCACGGACATGACCGACACATTCTTCGAGGCGCTCGACACGGTCGTCTTCCTTGCGGAGCACGCCGGCAAGGAGTCGGCATCCGAGGCCGAACTCGAAGGCGTGACGGCCCGGCTCAACACGCTTGCGGGCAATGCGGTCGTGGTGGAGCCCGCTGACGAGGCGCCCCCGGTCCGGCAGCACTCTGCCGAGGGGCCGGCTCAGTCTGACGCCGACGACGCAGACACTGATGGCGAGCAGGCAGCCGCAGGCGAGGCCGAGGATTCGCCCGCGCCGCGCGAGGCCGACGCCCCGGGGCCGCAGTCGGCCCAGCGCGACGACAAGCTGCACACCAAGGAGCAAACGACCGTACGCGTTCGCACGAACCAGGTCGACCGGCTCCTCAACCTTGTGAGCGAGGTCGTGATCTCGCAGATCAAGGCCGAGCAGCGCGTGCGCGATATGCGTGGCGCCATGATTCAGGCTGCGGACACGACGCAGGTGTGGGCGCGCATCAAGACCATGCTGACCGCCCTCTCCCATGACGACCAGTCAGCGCTCGACGACGACCTCCACCTACTCGATGAACTACTGTCCACCCTGCGCAAAGACATTGCTTTGCTGTCCAAGGACTACGCGGACGACACGTCGCGCACCTCCACGGTGGTGGGCGACTTGCAGGCGAACGCGATGTCACTTCGCATGCTGCCGGTCAGCACGGTGTTCAACACCTTTCCCCGCGCAATGCGTGATCTCGCCCGCACGTACAAGAAGGACGTCGAGCTGTTCATCGAGGGCGGCGACACGGAACTCGACAAGAAGGTCCTCGAGGAGATCAACGACCCCCTGATACACATCATGCGCAACGCCGTGGATCACGGGATCGAGCCCGCAGCGGACCGGGTCAAGGCGGGCAAGCCCGCCGTAGGCACGATCCGACTGAGCGCCCGACAGGAGGGCGACCACATCATCATCGAGGTCTCCGACGACGGCGCCGGTATCGATCCGGGCAAGGTGAAAGCGGCCGCCGTTCGCAAGGGCTACATCTCTGAGTCAGAGGCCAACGCGATGTCTGATCGCGAGGCCCGCTACCTCATCTTCGAGAAGGGGTTCTCCACTGCGGCGATCATCACCGAGATATCCGGTCGCGGCGTGGGCATGGACGTCGTCCGCGAGTTCGTGGTCGAGCGGCTGAAGGGCTCCCTCGATGTGGAGTCCGAGCTCGGGAAGGGCTCGACGTTCCGCCTGACCATCCCGCTTACACTTGCGATCATCCGCGCGCTCCTGTTGCGCGTGGGCGGTCAGACCTTCGCATTGCCCACGTCAGCTATAGAAGAAACCGCCCGCATCGAGCGCTCGGCGATCATCAAGGTCGAGGGCCACGAGGTGATCAGGCGCCAGCGCAGGACCGTCCCGCTCGTTCATCTGCGGGACATCCTCGGTATCGAGTCCGACGCGGACGACACCGGCGTGAAGATCCCGGTCGCAACGCTCGGCTTCTCGGGCCACCGCATCGGCATGATCGTGGACGAGTTCGTGGGCGAACAGCAGATCGTGATCAAGACGCTGGGGACGCACCTCAAGCGTGTCGACAACGTCGCCGGTGTGACCATACTCGGCGCAGGCGAGGTCGTTCCGATCCTCAATGTCCCGGACCTGATGACGAACGGTCGGCAACTCACGGGCGTGCGCGCTCGTCGGGCGGGTGCTGCCGTGGACACCGAGAAGGACAGGGGACCGAGGCGAATCCTCATCTGCGAAGACTCGTTCACCACGCGCGAGCTCGAGCGGTCGATCTTCGAGGCGGCCGGCTACGAGGTCGAGACCGCCACCGATGGCGCCCTGGGGCTGACCAGGTTGCGCGAGGGCCTGAACCCCGACGCGGTCGTCACCGACGTGCAGATGCCCAACATGACCGGATTCGACCTCACGAGGGCGATCAAGGCCGATGACGAACTCAAGGCTATCCCCGTCATCATCGTCACCTCGCTTGAGCGTGACGAGGAGAAGGCCGAAGGGATCAGCGCCGGAGCGGATGCGTACATCACCAAATCGGTGTTCAACCAGGACACGTTGCTTGATACCGTCGAACGATTGATACGGTAGCCGATGAGCGACACATCCCCCACGCCGCAGGGTGACCGCATCCGCGTGCTCATCGCTGACGACTCGCTCGTCGCACGCGAGATGCTCAGCCAGATCCTGAAGAGCGATCCGGGCATCGAGGTGGTCGGCACGGCGGTCAACGGCCAGGAGGCCGTGGACATGGTCGCACGGCTGCGTCCCGACCTCATCACCATGGATGTCCACATGCCGAAGATGGACGGTCTCGAGGCCACGGAACGCATCATGGCCTACACGCCCACGCCGATCCTCGTCGTGTCCTCTTCGGTTCACGGTGAGGGCATGGGCCGTGCGTTCGACGCGCTCGCCATCGGGGCGCTCGAGGTCATCAAGAAGCCCGAGCCGCGCGACTGGGCTGCGCTCGAGGCGATCGGTCGCGACATCATCAGGCGGGTGAAGATCCTCGCGCGGGTGCGGGTGATCACTCACATCCGTGGCCGAAGGGCGCCGATTCATCGCACCGAACCGGAGCAGACCAAGGCCTCGGGCAGGCGGGGACGCGTTCAGCTGGTGGCGATCGGCTCGTCGACGGGGGGCCCCTCGGCGCTGTTGAACGTGCTCGGGCGTCTGCGTCCCGATTTCCCGTTGCCGATCGTCATCGCCCAGCACATCGCGGAGGGATTCGTCCCCGGTCTGGCGGCCTGGCTCGATGCGGGGTGCCCTGTGAAGGTCGCGGCGGCCGAGAACGGTAAGCCGGTGAAGCCCGGGGTGGCGTACCTTGCGGCGACCGGCTCGAACATGGAGATCGACGGGTCGATCATGCGCTTCACCAAACCGCTCACCGGGCAGCTGTACATTCCTTCGGCGGACACGCTCTTTGAGTCGGTGGCGCGCTCGTACGGTCCACACGCGCTCGGCGTGCTGCTCACCGGCATGGGGGTGGACGGGGCGCGGGGACTGAAGCAGCTGCACGATCTCGGAGCAACGACGATCTGCCAGGACGAGGCCACGTCCACCGTCTGGGGTATGCCACGGGCCGCGATCGAGATGGGCGCGGCGAGCGCGGTCTTGCCGGTGAACGACATCGCCGCGGAGATCGACCGCGTCACGGTGTCGGTGTAGGCCCGTCGTGCGACCGCTATACTGAGGCGCATGCGAGAGCTCCCCATCGGCATATTCGACTCCGGTCTCGGCGGCCTCACCGTTGCGGGTGAGATCATGCGCGCGCTTCCGGACGAGAGTGTCATCTACTTCGGCGACACGGTGCGCTGTCCGTACGGCCCCCGCGATCCCGCCGAAGTGCGGGAGTTCGTGCTCCAGATCGGGCAGTGGCTCACTGAGCGGCGCGTGAAGCTCATCGTTATCGCCTGCAACACCGCCACCGCCGCCGGACTGCCCCTCGCGCAGTGCGTCTTCGACGTCCCGGTTCTCGGGGTCGTCGAGCCGGGTGCTCGCGCAGCCGTGCAGAGCACCGTCAACCGGCGCGTGGGCGTCATCGGGACCGTCGGCACGGTCGAGTCGGGCGCCTACAGCACCGCGGTCCGTGCGCTGGATGCCGGGGTCACGGTGTTCTCGGTGGCCACGCCACGCTTCGTGGACGTCGTGGAGCAGGGACTGCGGCTCGGCGAAGGCACCATCGAGGACTGGCTCGCCGAGACGGGCGACGTGTACATCCGTCCCTCGTTCTACGAGATGGCGCGCGACTACCTCGACCCGCTCAAGCGCAGCGGCATCGACACCCTGGTGCTCGGCTGCACGCACTTTCCCCTGCTTGCGGCGCCCATCCAGCAGGTCGTGGGACCCAAGGTGCGACTGATCTCCTCGGCCCAGGAGACCGCACGCGAGGTTGCCGAGACACTCGAGGCACGCGGCCACCTTGCCGAGTCCGGCGCGAAGCGGACCGAGACCTTCGCTACCACCGGTGATGCTGAGGAGTTCGCGGGGCTGGGCGCCCGTGTTCTGGGCCGCCGGGTGGCATCTGCCGAGTTCGTGGAACTCGCCGAACTCGAGACGATGGTCACCGGGGAGCTCCGCGAGCGGCAGCGCGCTTTCGAGGAGGAGGGCGCGTGCAGCTAACCGTCCTCGGCAGCGCGGCATCGTATCCGGATGCCGGGCGCGCCTGCTCGGGCCACCTGGTACGGTCGGGCGAGACCTCGGTCCTCCTGGACTGCGGCAACGGCGTGCTGGCGAACCTGGGCAAGGTGATCGATCCAACCCACCTGTCGGCGGTGTTCATCAGTCACGCGCATGTGGACCACTTCGCTGACGTGTACGCGCTGCAGGCGGCGCTCAGGTACGCACCCGCCGGTCCGGTGGCGCCGCTGCCGCTGTACGCGCCATCCGGCGTCTTCGAGCTCATGCAGCGCGCGCTCACGGAACACGGCGCGCACGAATTGGCGGAGGCCTTTGAGGTGCACGAACTGGCTCCGGGCGCCCCCGTGCGCGTTGGGAAGCTTACGGTGACCCCGCATCCGGTCGACCACGTGGGCACGACCTTCGCGCTCGTTGTGGACGAGGGCGATGCTCGGCTGTGCTACACCTCCGACACGCGCGCGGGCGACGCTGTCGCGGCAGCGGCCAGCGGGGCGTTGGTGTTGTTGGCGGATGCGACGCTTCCTCCGGCGTACGCAGGCCGCGCGCCGCACATGACCGCCTTCGAGGCGGCTCTGCTCGCGCAGGAGGCTGGCGCCCGTACGCTCGTGCTCACGCACCTCTGGCCGACCGTGGACCGCGTCGAAGCGGCGGAGCAGGCACGCGAGGCCTTCGGCGGCCGTGTTATCGTGGCCGATGAGATGGATACCCTCGACATCGAGTAGGGAAGGACGCCTTCATGCAGCGTTCCGAAGGCCGGAGTACCGCACAGATGCGGCCCGTCACGATCACCAGGCGCTACCTCAAGCACGCCCATGGGTCGTGCCTGTTCGAACTCGGCGACACGAAAGTGCTCTGCGCCGCGACGTTCTCCGACACGGTCGCCGGCTGGCGGCGGGGAAGCGGGCTGGGCTGGGTGACCGCCGAGTACTCGCTGCTCCCCGCGTCCACGCACACGCGGACACGGCGTGAGGTCGCCTCCGGGGCGCCGAGCGGCCGCACTCACGAGATCCAGCGGCTCATCGGACGCTCGCTGCGCACGGTCATCGACCTCGGCGGGCTCGGCGGCGAGCACACGCTCAACGTGGACTGCGACGTCATCCAGGCCGACGGCGGCACGCGCACGGCCGCGATCACGGGCGCCTTCATCGCCGTGCACGATGCGCTCACCACCTGGCGTGAGGCCGGCAAGATCACCGATCTGCCGGTTCTCGACTACGTTGCAGCCACCTCGGTGGGCATTGTGGATGGCGTGGTATGCCTCGATCTCGACTACCGCGAGGACAGCGTCGCCGAGGTGGACATGAACGTGGTCTGCGACGGCAAGGGCCGCTTCATCGAGGTGCAGGGCACCGGCGAGCGCACACCGTTCGACCGCGACCGCCTGAACGAGCTGGTCGACCTGGCAGCGGGCGGCATCGCACGCCTCGTGGAGATCCAGCGCCGCGTGTTGGCCGACAACGTCGAGGTCTTCAGTGAGCGCGGCTGAGCCCCGGCGTGTCGTGGTGGCCACCGCCAACCGCGGCAAGCTCGAGGAGATCCGCTCGACGCTTCCCTTCGAGGGGTGGGAGTTCGTGACCGCCGCCGACCTCGGCGCCGAGCCGCTCGAGGTCGAGGAGACCGGCACCACCTTCATCGCAAACGCGCGCCTCAAGGCGCACGCGTATCACGAGGCGTTCGGCCTCGCGGCGCTCGCCGATGACAGCGGCCTTGAGGTGGACGTCCTCGGCGGTGCGCCGGGTGTCCACTCGGCGCGGTACGCAGGCAACTGTTGCGGCGCCGGAGACTCGGCGAACAACGCACGCCTGCTGATCGAGCTGGAGGAGGTTCCCAAACCGGAACGCACCGCACGTTTCCGCAGCGTGATGGTGCTGGTGGCCGAGGACGGCACCGAGACGGTCGCCGAGGGCGACTGCGAGGGCGCGATCGGTTTCGAGCCGCGCGGCATCGGCGGGTTCGGCTACGACCCGCTCTTCCTGCCGGTCGCGAGCCCCGGCCGCACGATGGCCGAGCTCACGCTTGCCGAGAAGAACGAGATCAGCCACCGCGGTGCTGCTCTGCGTGCGCTCCGGGCGCAGCTCGGCGGGTAGTCTGCTAGCCACCTCCGGCGGTCTGCTTCGGCGATTTGCCCGCTTTCGCGCTCGCCCCTATACTGGGCGATGCTCTCGAGCACGGGCCTGCGAGGGCTTCGCGAGAGCGAGGTCGGGCCGTAGCGCAGCTTGGTAGCGCATCTGCTTTGGGAGCAGAGGGTCGCAGGTTCGAATCCTGTCGGCCCGACCAGTTTTCGCGGCGGTAGTTCAATTGGTAGAGCATCAGCCTTCCAAGCTGATTGTTGCGGGTTCGAGTCCCGTCCGCCGCTCCAGCGTGACCCTCGGCACGCCCGGTGCGGGCCGATTGACAACATAGGGCGCCGCAGGTACCGTTCTCACTCGGCACTTCGGAGGCGCCGCATATGCGCCCGTAGCTCAGTTGGATAGAGCGGGAGACTTCTAATCTCTAGGTCGGGGGTTCGAATCCCTCCGGGCGTGCCAGCCACCACATGGTGGGTGTAGCTCAGTTGGTTAGAGCGCCGGACTGTGGCTCCGGAGGCCGCGGGTTCAAGTCCCGTTACCCACCCCATGAAACGTGCTCGACGGCCCGCCTCGTGCGGGCCGTCGTGTTATGCACCCGCGACGCTCGGCTACACTCATTGGGGAGTCTTCGCAGCCACAGGCCGAGGAGCCGTACATGCTCTCAGACATCGAGATCGCCCATGCCGCCAGCGTACGACCCGCGCGCGAGGTCGCCGAGGAACTCGGCATCCTGGCCGACGAAGTGGAGCCAAACGGGCGCTACAAGGCGAAGGTGACGCTAAAGGTCCTCGAGCGGCTGGCCGACGCGCCGAACGGCCGGTACGTGCTCGTCACCGCTATCACGCCCACGCCGCTCGGCGAAGGCAAGACGCTCACCACCGTCGGGCTCGGTGAAGCCTTCCGCGCGAGCGGGCACACGGCTGTCGCCTGCATCCGCCAGCCATCGCTTGGGCCGGTCTTCGGCATCAAAGGTGGCGCTGCCGGAGGCGGGTACGCGCAGGTGGTGCCGATGGAGGACATCAACCTGCACCTCACCGGCGACGTGCACGCCATCACCGCTGCTCACAACCTGTGCGCAGCGTTCATCGACAACCACATCTACCACGGCAACGCACTCGGTATCGATCCGCACGCCATCAGCTGGCCGCGGGTGCTCGATATCTCCGACCGCGCGCTGCGCAACGTGGTGATCGGCCTCGGCGGGCGAACCGACGGCAACCCGCGCGAGTCGCACTTTGAGATCACCGTGGCAAGCGAGCTCATGGCGATCCTCGCGCTGGCCGAAGACGTTCAAGACCTCCGTGCGCGAATCGGGCGCATCATCGTCGGCCGGACCTTCGAGGGTGCGCCGGTCACCACCGAGGACCTCAAGGTCGCAGGGTCGATGACCGTGCTCATGAAAGAGACCATCAAGCCGAACCTGATGCAGAACCTCGATGGTGGCGCGGCGTTCGTGCATGCGGGGCCGTTCGCCAACATCGCGCACGGGAACAGCTCGATCGTGGCCGACCGCATCGCGCTCAAGGTCGCCGACTACGTGATCACCGAAGCCGGTTTTGGCGCCGACATGGGCGCGGAGAAGTTCGTGAACATCAAGTGCCGTGCCTCGGGCCTGGAGCCGGACGCGGCGGTGCTCGTGTGCACGGTGCGCGCGCTCAAGGCGCACTCGGGCCGGTTCGAGGTCAAGCCCGGGCGCCCGCTCGACCCGGCGCTGCTAGCTGAGGACCTCGATGCGCTCACGGCCGGTATGCCGAACCTCGTGAAGCAGATCGAGAACGTGCGTTCCTTCGGCATCCCGGTGGTCGTGGCCATCAACACGTTCCCGACCGACACACCCGCCGAGCACGCACTCATCGGCGAAGCGGCTCGGGGGGCTGGAGCGTTCGACGTGGTGACGCATCACATGCACGCCGAGGGCGCGCGCGGCGGGCTTGCACTCGCCGAGGCGGTGGCGCTTGCATGCGAGGTGCCGTCGTCGCTCACGTTCTCTTACCCGAGTGATGCGCCCATCCGGGAGAAGATCGCGTCGATCGCTACGCGGATCTACGGCGCAAGCGGTGTCGACTTCTCCTTTGAAGCATCGAAGGCGATGCAGGCCATCAGCGACGCGGGGCTGTGCGAGCTGCCGGTGTGCATGGCCAAGACGCACCTGTCGCTCAGTCACGACTCGAAGCTCAAGGGCGCGCCGGTTGGATGGCGCCTGCCGGTGCGCGATGTGCGTGTCTCGGCAGGTGCCGGGTTCGTCTACGCGCTCTGCGGCGACATCACCACCATGCCCGGCCTGCCGGGTAAGCCAGCCGGCGAGCACATCGACATCGATGCCGAGGGCAATGTGGTGGGGCTGTCGTAGCCGGCTAGATAGGATTGAGCCGGGACTGTACGGCCGCATGGGAGCGCGCTCGCGCTCGCTCGGGCGGCCATTTGCATTCAGCGCAGCAGCAGGTACAATATGCGAGCGTTCGGGCCGTTAGCTCAGCTGGTAGAGCAGGGGACTCTTAATCCCAAGGTCATAGGTTCGATCCCTATACGGCCCACCATACGTACTCAAGGAGAGCCGGTCCCACGGGGCCGGTTTTCTGCTATCGACCCTGGATTAGCCAGCGGACGAGCCGGACATCACGGTGGTATGGGGAGCTGGCTATGCCGGTCGGTTGCCTTCGTCCGCACCAGGCCGCTGGTCGTTCAGCTGTTCCAGGAAGCCGGAGGCGATGATGCCGGCGGGAAGCGCGAACAGCCCGACGCCCAGGATCGCGATCACCATTCCCAGCACTCGGCCAAAGAACGCCATCGGCGTGACGGTGAACTCGCCCGTCATCATCAGCGTTGACCACCAGATGGCCTCGGGAAGGGTCGCGAACGCTTCGGGTTGGGCCTCGTGCTCGGCGAAGTACATGAGCCCGGACACAAGCGTCAGCAAGATGACTATCAGCAGGAACGATGAGACCAACTCGCCGCGCTTGCGCCAGATGACGTCATCGAGCCGACCGAGACCCTCCGAGTATCGACCGAGTTTGAGTACCCGCAGCAGGCGAACGAGCCTCAAGGTTCTCAGGAATCGCAGGTCGAGTGCGAACAGCGAGAAGTACGACGGGGCTATCGACAGGAGGTCGACAAGGGTGATCGGCCGGATGAGATAGCGAAGCCGTCCCAGCACCGGGTGTGAGTACTTCGGATCGACGGTGCAGGCCCACACCCGCACCGACAGCTCGATCGTGATGACCGCGACGGCGAAGATCTCGAAAGCGATGAGGGGTACGGCGTAGCGCTCGACGATCCACGGCACCGTGTTCAGGGCCACTGAGATCAGGTTGAGCACGATGAGCACGGCGAGGAAGGCGCGTAAGCCGAAGTACTTCTCCTGCCCCTCGTCTGTCTCGAGGGCCTCGTACGCGTTCTTCTGGGCCGTTCGGTAACGGGTGTCTGTGTCCATGAAGGATGTCTTACCCCGCAAGGGGCAGGGAATCCCCACCCGCTCGACTCCTGTGTCGCACAGTTGTGCTGTTTCTAGCGGCGTCGTCGCTTCGACAGATACGATCCGCCGAGTGCGGCGCCAACGGCAAGCGCCGAGCTGGCGGCCGGGATCAGTGTCGTGTTGCACGCGCCGCAGGCCACACACTGGCCCGGGCAGGCCACCCGGACAACAACTGCGGCCGCGCAGAGCGCGCCTGCCGCACCGCCGAACGACAGCAGCTTCACTTTGGAGGGGCGGCTCATCTCATCGCGCCGTAGCGGAAGGACCCGGTCGGGCACCCGCGGACACAGTCCATGCAGGCGTTGCACAGATACTGGTTGACCTTCACGTTGTCGCCCAGGGCAGGTCCGCCCGGCTCATCTGTGCCCTCAGGCGGGGCCTCAGCAGCAGTCACCTCGATCGCACGCACCGGGCACACCTCGGCGCAGGTTGCGCAGCCGGTACATGACGACGGGTCATGGCGCACGCGGGTGAGCCACTTGACCTTGGAGGTGGCGCCCGCAACCAGGCTCATCAGGGCCCCCGAAGGACACAGGAAGAGACACCAGCCGCGCCCGCCCTTTGTGAAGATTCCGAGCACGAAGATCCACAGCACGAGCGTGACGACACCGGTCGTCGCCACGTACAGCCACGAACTCACGTTGCCGGTCAGCGCGCTCACGATGTTCTGCATCCACGTGAAGTTGCAGAAGGAGCAGCAGACGCTCGCGGCGATGAAGGGGACGATCAGGAAGCCCGTGAAGAAGCCATAGCGCACCGCGGTGATCTCGACCGAACCCTTGGGGTCCCACTTGAAGCGGTCAGGAACCAACCGTCCGAGGAACTCGGGGAAAGCCCCGGCGGGGCAGAGCCAGCCACAGAACAGCGGCGCGCCCGCGATTGCGGCAAGCGGCAGGATCACGATCGGAAGGTAGTAGAGGGGATTGCTCTCGAGCGCTCCCCACATCCACGGCTGCGCCATCCAGCCGATCGGCATGCGCAAGCATGCCGTGTGAACGTCAGACACCCATGTGGCGGGCATCGTGCCCGGGAAGACAGCGCCCGCGATCCGGGCGATGAGCGCGAACGGTGCATAGAACAGGATCAGGCCGACGAAGAAGAAGCCGAGGCGCCAGAGACGGTTCCGCTTGACGCCACCCGCACTCGCCTTCGGTGCGTCCAACCCCGCGCTAGCCACAACAGTCACCGCCCTCGCCGATAACTGCGTCGCCTCCCATGAACTTGACCGGAAAGACGGTGAGTCGCTCGCCTGTGTCCGCGTCGATCACCACGATCGCGCCCTCGATGATCACGTCATCGGTGGGCACGGGGCGGGGGAGTGTAACGAACCAGTCCACGGTGACGTCCTCGCCTGGTTCGAGGATGCGACCGATCGAGTGAGTCTCCTCGTCCCAGGTCTTGTCTGTCGACTCCCAGCGGACCGGGTAATTGAACCCTTCGAGTTCGAGCCTGATATGCCGCGGTGTGTCGCCCACGTTGCGCAGCCAATGAGAAGAGAGGTTGAAGACGTTGGGCTGCAGAAGCTTCTTGATCGGGCTGACCTTTTCCACCTGGACTACGAGCTTCCCGTCCGCGCCCAATGCGCCAAGGCCGCCGGTCTCGTCCCCCTCGGCGGGGTAGTTGAGGGCGAAATGCACGGATTCGCCGGTCTGAATGGTCTGCCGGTAGTAGCCGGCCGCGAACACGACTGTCATGGTCGCGATGAACCAGAGGACCTTGTGCGTGCGCTTGGGATCGGCCACGGCGCCCTCCCAATCAGTGTCCCAGTGCCGGCTAGTCCAGCGTAGTCGACCTTCGCTACAACGACGCGGGCCCTACCCGCGTCGTTCAGGGGGGTTTGTGCCCGAAAGCCGCCACTGTCACTCCGCGCAAAGGCCCTCTGCCTGCATGGCCGATCGTCACCCGAGCCGTGGTCGCACAGCATCGAGTCAGGCGTCGGGTGGCTGCCTGCGCCCTCTGCTATCATTGTCGGGCGATTCACCACGCGGGCGTGGCGGAACTGGCAGACGCGCCGGGTTTAGGTCCCGGTGAGGAAACTCGTGGAGGTTCGAGTCCTCTCGCCCGCACCACGATAACGCGTTCCCCGGGCACTGGACGTGCTCGCGATCGTAGTGACATTAGAAGGAGGACCCTTGCAGACCAGCGTTGAACGCCTCGAAGGCGACCGCGTGAAGCTCACGATCACCGTGCCGGCAGCCGAGGTCGACTCGGCCATCGACAAGGCGTATGTGGCCGTCGGCACCAAGCTACGCATCCCCGGCTTTCGCCCCGGCCACGCGCCGCGGCCCGTCATCGACACGCACGTCGGTCGCGACGCCGTTCTTGCCGAGGCCCAGGAGGAGGTCGTCTCCAACTCCTACAGCCGCGCCATCTCGCAGGAGGACATCCTCACCTTCGGCCAGCCCGACGTGGGTGAGCTCGATCTCGTCGAGCCGGGACAGGATTACACGTACACCGCCGAGGTGTCGCTGCGCCCGGAGCTCACCTTGGCGAAGGCCGACGACTTCACGGTGACCGTGCCCGCGCGGACGGCCTCCGACCGCGAGGTAGACGCGCAGATCGAGTCCACCCGCGAGCGGTTCGCCACGCTCGAGGTGGCGGACCAGCCGGTAGGGGGAAATGACTTCGCGCTCATCTCCTTCGTGGGTACCGTGGACGGCGAGGCGTACGAAGGCAACACCGTCGACAAGTACCTCTACGAGCTCGGCCGCGGCATGATGCCGTCCGAGTTTGATGCGGCGCTCGTGGGAACGAAGCCCGGCGCCTCGACGGTCGCCGAGTTCGAGATCCCCGACACGAGCTCGAACGAGGAGTTCGTCGGCAAGCAGGCTCGCTTTGAGATCGAAGTGCACGAGGTGAAGACGAAGGTCCTGCCGGAACTCGATGATGAGTTCGCCGCAAGCGCCGGCGGATTCGACTCGATGGAGGACTACCGTGCGGACGTCCGCAAGGGCCTCGATGAGACGAAAGAAGCGGCGCACATGCGTGAGATCGAGATCGCGGCGGTTCGCGAGCTCGTCGAGCGGCTCGAGGGCGACGTTGCGCAGGAGATGATCGACGGCCGTGCGAACTCGATGCTCGGCGACTTCCTGGAGACGCTCCAGGAGCGCAACGTCTCCATCCAGGACTACCTGCAGATGACCGGGATCACGCCCGACAAGCTTCAGAGCGACCTCAAGGACCAGGCGGCCGTGCGCGTGCGCGAGGAACTGGCGCTTGAAGCCCTGTTCCGCGCCCAGGCCCTGACGGTCAGCGAAAGCGATATGGATGACGCGATCCGCGAGATCGTTAGCGGCGACGAGACCGAAGCGCTGAAGCTTCGGGAGAGCCTGGTCGCCAACGGCGCGCTGCCGATCATGCGCGAGCAGATCATGCACCGCAAGGCGCTGAAGTGGCTGATCGATTCGGTGACCGTCGTGGAGGAGGAGCCGTCATGACCAACGCCCCCAGGGCGCTCGTGCCAATCGTCGTCGAGCAGACGTCGCGAGGCGAGCGCAGCTTCGACATCTTCTCTCGTCTTCTGAACGAGCGCATCGTCTTCCTCGGCACCGAGATCGACGATATCAGCGCGAACCTCGTCATCGCCCAGCTCCTGCACCTCGAGAGCGAGGATCCCGGCAAAGACATCAGCCTGTACATCAACTCGCCGGGCGGCTCAGTCACCTCGGCGCTGGCGATGTACGACACGATCCAGTACATCCGCTCGGATGTCTCGACGATCTGCATCGGCCAGTGCGCTTCGGCTGCGGCCGTGCTGCTCGCATCGGGGGCGGCGGGCAAGCGCTTCGCGCTTCCCAACAGCCGCATCCTCATCCACCAGCCGTGGGGCGGCACGCAGGGTCAGGTGACCGACATCGAGATCCAGGCCAGGGAGATGCTACGCATCCGCGACGCGCTCGATCGCATCATGTCCCAGCACACAGGACAGTCGATAGAGAAGATCCATGTCGACACCGAGCGCGACAACATCATGACGGCCGAGGAGGCGAAGGCGTACGGTATCATCGACGACGTCTTCGAGAAGCGCGCTGCTAAGGAAGGCTGATAGGTGCCGATGGACCGTCACGACGACAACGAGCGGCTCGTCTGCTCCTTCTGCGGCAAGCCGCAGCACCAGGTGCGCAAGCTCGTAGCGGGCCCGAACGTCTACATCTGCGACGAGTGCATCGACCTGTGCTGTGAGATCGTCGACGAGGAAGCGATCGAGCCCACAGCCGAGGCCCCCGCTGGTGACCTGCCCACGCCCAGGGAGATCCTTGCGGCACTGGACGACTACGTCGTCGGGCAAGACCTCGCGAAGAAGACGCTTTCGGTCGCCGTCTACAACCACTACAAGCGCATGCGCTGCGCCGCCGACGAGGCCGAGACGGTCGAGATCGCCAAGAGCAACATCATGCTGCTCGGCCCCACAGGCTGCGGCAAGACGCTGCTTGCGCAGACCCTGGCGCGCATCCTGAAGGTGCCGTTCGCCATCGCGGATGCTACTACGCTGACCGAGGCGGGCTACGTGGGCGAGGATGTCGAGAACATCTTGCTCAAGCTCATCACCGCTGCGGACTTCGACATCCCCCGCGCCGAGGTCGGCATCATCTACATCGATGAGATCGACAAGATAGCGCGCAAGGCCGAGAACCTCTCGATCACCCGCGACGTTTCCGGCGAGGGCGTGCAGCAGGCGCTGCTCAAGATCATCGAGGGCACCGAGGCCTCGGTGCCGCCCCAGGGCGGCCGGAAGCATCCGCAGCAGGAGCTCATCAAGATCGACACCACCAACGTGCTGTTCCTTCTTGGCGGCGCGTTCGTGGGTCTTGAGAAGATCGTCGCGGACCGCATCGGTAAGAAGGGCGTCGGTTTCGGCGCCGAGATCCACGAGGCTGATCAGCACGACACTGGCGTCCTGCTCGCGCAGGTGCTGCCCGAGGACCTTCACAAGTTCGGGCTGATTCCCGAGTTCATCGGGCGCATTCCGGTGACGGCGCACGTCGAGGAGCTCGATGAGGACGAACTGGTCCGGATCCTGACCGAGCCCAAGAACGCGCTCGTGCGGCAGTACCGCCGGCTGTTCGAGATGGAAGGCGTGGATCTCGTGTTCACCCCCGAAGCCCTGCGCGAGGTGGCCACGCAGGCCATCGCGCGTCAGACGGGTGCCCGGGGCCTACGCTCGATCCTCGAGAATCTGCTGCTCGACACCATGTACGAGCTGCCGAGTCGTGAGGACGTGGAGCGCGTGACGATCACCGAGGACGTGGTGCTCGGCACCATGGAGCCCGTGCAAACGCTCCACGGAGCCAAGGACGCGAGCGCATAGCGGTAGGATTGTGACCATGAAAAGGGCCCCGGATCCCGGGGCCCTTCGCGTTTCGTAGGTAGAGCGGACTATGCTTTGCCGATAATCTCGTCGGCACGTTCGACCTGGCTGGGATAGAGGTCCTTGGGAACCGCCTCACGCCCGAGGACACGGAACACCATGTGACGCGCGCACATCGTGTTGCTGCCCTTGCAGTACCGGTCCTTGATGATGTTCGACATCGAAGGCATCTCAGCCATCTGGTCGTTGAAGAACGGACAGGTTGTGAGAAGTTCGCAGTCTGCCATGGTCGTATCAGCCGCCTCTCCGTGCGCGTGCCCTTGTGCCTTCACTCACATTATTGCCCATAACGGCTCGATGCGGTCGCATTCCGTCCGCCTGTCTCCCCAGCGGCGCGCTTGGCCGCGATGAGCGTAAGTGAGCGATTGACCGCTTTGTCGTAGAATCCAGATTCAGCCTTCTGTTCGAGAGGATGTCGCGCAGCCCATGACCCAGATGCCATCGGCATACGAGCCGGACGCCGTTGAGGGACGCATCTTCGGCCTCTGGGCCGAGGGGGGCTACTTCTCCCAGGCTCCGGAGGGGGAGGCGCCGTTCACGGTGGTCATCCCGCCGCCGAACGTCACCGGCTCGCTTCACATGGGCCACGCGCTCAACAACACCATCCAGGACGTGGTGATCCGGCGCTCGCGTATGACCGGGCGCCCCACTCGCTGGGTCATCGGCACCGATCACGCCGGCATCGCCACCCAGAACAAGGTGGAGCAGAAGCTGGCGGCGGAGGGTCTGTCGCGCAATGACGTGGGTCGCGAGCGCTTCATCGAGATGTGCTGGGAGTGGCGCGAGCAGCACGGCAGCATCATCATCGAGCAGCTCAAGCGGATGGGGTGCAGCTGCGACTACGCCGACGAGCACTTCACGATGGATGAAGCGTATCAGCGTGCTGTGCGCAGGGTGTTCGTGGACTGGTTCGATAGCGGGCTCATCTACCGCGGCAAGCGCATCATCAACTGGTGTCCGCGTTGCGCGACCGCGCTTTCGGACATCGAGGTGGAACACGAGGAGCTCGACAGCCACCTCTGGCACATCCGCTACCCGCTCAAGGAGCCGGTGGCCGGACGTGATCATCTGATCGTTGCGACGACCCGGCCCGAGACGATGCTCGGCGACACGTGCGTCGCGGTGCATCCCGACGATGAGCGCTACACGGGTCTTGTCGGCGCCACCGTCGTATTGCCACTGCTCGGTCGCGAGATCCCGATCGTTGCGGATGCGTACGTCGATCCGTCGTTCGGCACGGGCGCAGTGAAGGTGACCCCCGCCCATGACCCGAACGACTTCGACATCGCCGAACGGCATGGGATCGAGAAGATCAACGTCCTCAACGCGGATGCGACGATCACTGCCGAGGGTGGCCCCTACGAGGGCCTCGACCGCTACGAGGCTCGCACGCGCATCGTTGCCGATCTTGAGGCAGCAGGGCTGCTCGTCGGCATCGACGATCACGTCCACGCGGTCGGACACTGTTATCGCTGTCACACCGTGGTGGAGCCGTGGCTTTCGGACCAGTGGTTCGTGGACATGAAACCGCTCGCGGCTCCCGCGATCGAGGTTGTGCGAAGCGAGCGGGTGATCTTCCACCCCCGGCGGTGGGAGAACGTCTACTACCACTGGATGGAGAACATCCGCGACTGGTGCATCAGCCGTCAGCTCTGGTGGGGCCACCGCATCCCCGTGTACTACTGCGATGCATGCGGACTCACCAAAGCGAGCATGGAGGATCTCGGGAAGTGCCCGGAATGCGGGTCGCCCGTGCGCCAGGACGAGGACGTGCTGGACACATGGTTCTCGTCGCAGCTCTGGCCGTTCGCGACCCTCGGTTGGCCGGACGAGACGCCCGAGCTCGACTTCTTCTATCCCACGACCGTGCTCTCAACGGCCCGCGACATCCTCTTCCTGTGGGTCGCGCGCATGATCATGAGCGGTCTGTACTTCGTCGGCGACGTCCCGTACAAAGACGTCATCATCCACCCGACCGTATTCAACGCCGAAGGCAAGCGGATGAGTAAGTCGCTCGGCACGGGCGTGGATCCGCTCGACCTCATGGCCCACTACGGCGCCGACGGCATGCGCTTCGGCCTCATGCTGCAGGTCACCGGCAACCAGGACATCAAGTTCGCCGAGGACAAGCTGGCCTCGAGCCGCAACTTCGCGAACAAGATCTGGAACGCGAGCCGCTTCGTGCTGATGAACCTTGGCGAGGACTTCGTGCCCGGGCAGCCGGTTGTCGAATCGGTGGCCGACGCGTGGATACTCTCGCGTCTGGCGGATCTCTCGGCACGCGTGGACGAGGGGCTGCTCGCCTACGAGTTCGGCGAGACCGCACGCGCGCTGTACGAGTTCTTCTGGAACGAGTTCTGCGATTGGTACATCGAGCTCGCAAAGCCACGCCTTGCCGCAGGTGGCGATGCCCGGCAGACGGTGCTTCGCAATCTCGTATTCGTGCTCGATCACGCGCTCAGGCTCCTGCATCCGATGATGCCGTTCGTGACCGAGGAGATCTGGGGCCGTTTGCCGCTTGCCGAAGCGGACCGCACCGCAGCGCTCATGATCGCCGCATGGCCCGATCCGGTCGTGCTCGCGGAGTACCGCGACGAAGACGCCGAACGCTCGATCGGCAGGCTGGTGGAGCTTGTGGTGGGCGTCCGCGCCGTTCGCGCCCGCTACGGCATCTCGCCGAAGCAGGGGTTGCGGGTCGAGTTCAAGACCGCCGGCGACGCGGACAACACCTGGGTGCAGGAGGAGTTCGGGCACATGAAGTCGCTCGCCGGGGTCACCGACTTCAGCGCGGGTGTGGACGCGGTCAAGCCGCCGCATTCGGCGGTCTTCGTGGCGGGCGATATGACCGTGTTCGTGCCGCTCGAAGGACTCGTGGACTTCGCCGCAGAGCGCGCGCGCATCGCGGCAGAACTCGCCAGGGCCGAAGAGGACCTCGGCCGGCTCACGAAGAAGCTCTCCAACGAGGGGTTCCTCGCCAAGGCGGCGCCGGAGATCATCGAGAAGGACCGCGCGAAGGCAGGGGAGCTCTCCGCGACGATCACCAAGCTGACCGGCCAGCTCGCGGAGCTTGCTGACTGAGATGACTGCCGGCGAACTCACGTACGAGCAGGCGATCGCCCGGCTGGGTGAGGCGCTGAAGTTCGGCATCAACCCGTCCCTTGAGGGCATCCGGTCTCTCACGCGGGCCCTCGGCATGCCGCAGACGTCGTTTCGCTGCATCCAGGTGACCGGAACGAACGGCAAGACGTCGGTGGTTCGCATGATCGGGGCCGCTCTCGCGGCCATGGGCCACACGTCCGGGGCCTACACGAGCCCCCACCTCATCTCCTACACCGAGCGCTTCGAGATCGACGGGGTGTCGGTGACCGAGGACGCACTGGCGCGCGCCCTCAGCGAGGTCTTCACCGCAGCCGGGTCGCTCGAGAGGGAGTTCACCGAGTTCGAGCTTCTCACCGCCGCCGCGTTCATCCTGTTCAAGGCCCATCGCGTGGAATGGGCCGTGCTCGAAGTGGGAATGGGCGGCCGGTGGGACGCGACGAGCGTGGTGGATCCCCAGGTAGCCGTGATCACCGGCGTGGGACTCGACCACACCGATCGCCTCGGAGCTACGCGCGAGGAGATCGCCGTTGACAAGTCGTACATCATCAAGCGGGGTTCTCTCGCGATCATCGGGCCTGGTTGCGAGGGCGTGGACCACATCTTCGAGAACCGGGCGATTCAGATGGCGAGCCCCTATGTGATGCGGGTCGGCGTCGGGCCGAATCCCGACGTGACCTGGCAGATCGTGCGACGGCCCAGGACTCCCGGGGGCACGCTCACGGTCGACGTGAGCGTGCATGGGGTTCAAACCCGCCGCGCGACCTTGCGCGCGCCCTCGTACCAGGCTCCCAATGTCGCCACTGCGATGGCAGCTGTGGGAGGCGCGCTTTGGGATGTTGGGCCCGACGACGCAGCCGAGAAGTTGTCGAAGGTTCTTCGCTTCCCCGGCCGCTTCGAGCTCCTGCGCGATGACCCGCCGCTGGTCATCGACGGCGCGCACAACCCGCAGGCTGCCGAGATGCTTGCCACGGCGATACGGGAGGCGTTCGGCGAGAAGCTGCCGGTCGTGCTGCTTGCGATCTTCTCGGACAAAGACGCCGAGGGCATCATTCGTGCGCTCACCCCGGTGGCGCACGCGTTCGTCGTGACCGAGAACGGATCCCCGCGCTGCATGGAGGCCGGGGCGCTTGCAGCGATCGTCGAGGCTGTGACCGGCGTGGCACCGGTGGTCGAGCCCGCGCTCGAGGCGGCGCTGCTTGCTGCCGGGATATCGGGGCGGGGCGTTGTGGCCACGGGCAGTCTCTACACCGCCGGTGCGGTGCGTGCTCTCTTCGTGCGCTAGGTGTACCCGGGCCCGGTTCTGCTAGAATCCCGGTAGCCTCCGCGTTCGTCATCAGACCGGGGGTCGCACTCGGAGCGCGCACACACACCCGGAGGGGGACGGCATGGACGATCTGTTCGGCGAGATTCTCGACCCGATCATCAACAGTGCGGCGGTCAAGCTCGCCAGCAACCTATGCCTGCTCTTCTTCGTGGTCTTCTCGGTGGCTCTCATCTTCTGGACGTGGCGCGACTCCGAGCGGCGCGGTGCGATGCCGTGGTTCTGGGCGCTTGTGGTGCTGCTCTTCAACGTCTTAGGCTGGATGATCTACATGGTCGTCCGTCCGCCCGAATATGCCGAGGATGCACGGGAGCGCGAGCTTGAGATCCGCGCCCGGGAGGCTGAGCTCCAGCGTGAAGCGGCAACGTGTCCCGCATGCTTCAAGCCGATAGAGCCCGACTTCCTCATCTGTCCGTCGTGCATGAAGAAGCTCCGCAAGGAGTGCATCAGCTGCACCAAGCCGCTGAAGCTCGACTGGCAGGTCTGCCCGTACTGCAAGACGAAGCAGTAGCCTGACTGCCCGCGCGAGCGGGCCGCACGCTCCTGCGAAAGGACATGCATCATGCCCGAGATCTCCGTCACGCTGCCGGACGGCAGCGCGCTTGGCGTCCCCGAAGGTGCGACCGTGCTCGACGTTGCCGAGAAGATCGGCTCGCGTCTCGCGGCGGCGGCACTCGCCGGCCGCATCGACGGTCGAATGGTGGACATGCGAGCTACGGTGATCGACGGCGCGCGGATCGAGATCATCACCGAGCGCAGCGGCGAGGCCCTCGAGCTGCTGCGTCACTCGGCGGCGCACGTCATGGCCGAGGCGATCAAGCAGCTCTTCCCGCTCGCGAAGTTCGGCATCGGGCCGGCGGTCGAGGACGGCTTCTACTACGACATCGAGATCGACCGCACGTTCACGCCCGAGGACCTCGGCGCGATCGAGGACCGCATGAGTGCGATCGTGGCCGAGGAGCAGCCGTTCGAGCGCACGGTGCTCGACAAGCTCGAGGCCGAGCGCGTCTTCGACGGCCAGCCGTACAAGCTCGAGCTGATCGCAGATCTCCCGGACGCCGAGGAGCTCTCGGCGTACACCTCGGGCATCTTCACCGACCTGTGCCGCGGCCCGCACGTTCCGCACACGGGGTGGATCAAGGCGTTCAAGCTGATGAAGGTCGCCGGCGCCTACTGGCGCGGCGACTCGACACGCCCGATGCTGCAGCGCATCTACGGCACCGCGTGGTTCTCCGAGAAGGACCTCGCGGCGTACCTGACGCGCCTCGAGGAGGCCGAGAAGCGCGATCACCGCAAGCTCGGCAAGGAGCTCGACTTGTTCCACTTCGACGAACTCGCGGGTAGCGGCCTGGTGCTCTACCACCCGAAGGGCGCCCGCGTGCTCCACGAGCTCATCGAGTGGCTCTCCGCCGACCTGTACGAACGCGGCTACGAGGAGATCCGCACGCCGCACATCTACAAGGCCGACGTGTGGAAGACGAGCGGTCACTGGGACTACTACCAGGAGAACATGTACCCCTTCCAGATCGACGAGGGGGAGGGCAAGGAGCCGACCGACTACGCAGTCAAGCCGATGAACTGCCCCGGTGCGCTCTTGGTCTACCGTGCCGATGTGCGCTCGTACCGCGATCTGCCGATGCGTCTCTTCGAGTTCGGCACGGTCTACCGCCACGAGAAGAGCGGCGTGGTGCACGGCCTCATGCGCGCCCGTGGGTTCACCCAGGACGATGCGCATATCTTCTGCACCGGCGAGCAGATCGTGCCTGAGGTCAAGGCGATGCTCGACATCGTGAAGTTCATCATGGACACCTTCGGCTTCGAGTACACAGCCGAGGTCTCGACCAAGCCCGAGAAGTCGGTGGGCAGCGACGCGGACTGGGAGCTGGCGACCAAGGCGCTCATGACCGCGCTCGAGGAATGGGGGCTGTCGTACCAGATCAACGAGGGCGACGGCGCCTTCTACGGGCCCAAGATCGACATCAAGGTGAAGGACGCCATCGGCCGCATCTGGCAGCTCTCGACGATCCAGGTGGACTTCAACAACCCGGAGCGTTTCGACATCACCTACCGCACCGCCGAGAACACCGAGGAGCGGCCGTTCATGCTGCACCGGGCCATCTTCGGCTCGATGGAGCGCTTCTTCGGCATCCTCATCGAGCATACTGCCGGCGCGTTCCCCACGTGGCTTGCGCCGGTGCAGGCCGTGATCATTCCGATCGCCGATCGGCACCTCGAGCACTGCGACGCGGTGCGCGTGCGGCTCAACAAGGCCGGAGTACGTGCCGAGGTGTATGCCGACAACGATCCCATGCGCGTGAAGATCGCCAAGGCGCAGCAGCAGAAGGTTCCGTACATGCTCGTGGTGGGGGACAAGGAAATCGAGTCCGACACCGTGGGCGTGCGCGAGCGGCTTGCGGGCGACATCGGCGCGATGGGCGTAGACGAGTTCGCAGTGAGAGTACGCGCCGAGCGGCCGTAGGGCACACCACCAGTCGTGAGGGGGCGTCATGAGCGACGAACTCGCGGGACGTACGCTGGCCGACTACCTTGCCACGCACGAGCGATTGCCGCTCGGTGAGGGCCTCGCGCTGCTCGACGCGCT
Source organism: Coriobacteriia bacterium (assembly GCA_030652115.1). Lineage (NCBI taxonomy): Bacteria > Bacillati > Actinomycetota > Coriobacteriia > Coriobacteriia bacterium. Next base: position 45,064 of record JAUSBK010000004.1, read on the forward strand.
GCTACAGCGGGTGGGCGAAATGCACCGGTCGAATACCGCGGACGGCGCGCTTCACCCGGGCCGTGTCTTTGTTACCGGCCCCGGCAAGGTCGAGATCATACCGGCGCCGGAGGCCGCGGAATACGCCGAGGCGCAGGCGTATCTCTCGCCGCAGCAGCTGGACGGCAAGCCAGCCGACGTGCGCGCAGACGTCTACGCACTCGGCGTGCTCGCGTTCCGGACGCTGATGGGCGTGCTGCCGTATTCGGCGGGCGAGGACCCGGTCGACCCGCACGACTACCTGCCCAACCTCACCGATCGCGTGCGCCGGACGCTCACGATCGCTGTGCAGACGAACCTCACGGATCGGTTCGGAGATGCGCTCACGTTCCGCGCCGCACTGCGCGGGGAGTCGGACCTGGCGCTCGCGAGCCCGACGCTCCGGTGGGCGGTCGCCGAAGGCATCCCCGAAGGCGACACGGGTGCCGCCGAGGAGTTCGCAGGTGAGGTACCAGCTGAGGAGGACCCGGGCACCGAGGGGTGAGCCGACCACGCGGCTGGACACGCTCACGACCGGTCGCTATAGTGAGCGGGCTTACAAACCGCATAGAGATGAAGTGGGACCCCGCCCCTCGGGGTCGAGCATAGGTCCCCACCTGCCGGCGCACAGCAGTGCAGCTGTCTGGTCAGATGAAGTGAGCGGGCGCAGATGCGTCCCGCCCGCTCAGACGTCCCGACGGCCGAGTGCGCCGCGGGACGTTTCTTGATTGAAGGGGCCATTTTGGGGCCCCCGTTCACCGGAGGTGACGCTATCAGCACGACAGAGCCCAGGCTCAACGACCGGATCAGGGTACCGCGCTGCCGTCTGATCGGCGAAGACGGAGAGCAGCTCGGCATCTTCATGATGGAGGATGCGCTCAGAATGGCCGATGAGGCCGCGCTCGATCTCGTGGAGATCGCGCCGAGTGCAGACCCGCCGGTCTGCAAGATCATGGACTACGGCAAGTACAAGTACGAACTGGAGCAGAAGGCCAAGAAGGCTCGCAAGAACCAGACGCGGGTCGAGATCAAAGAAATCAAGTTCCGCCCCAAGATCGACATCCACGACTACGAGACCAAGAAGAAGCACGTCGTGCGCTTCCTGGAGGCCGGTGCGAAGGTCAAGGTCACGATCATGTTCCGCGGTCGTGAGATGGTTCACGCGGAGCGCGGGCTCGCGATCCTCGAGAAGCTGGAGAGCGAGATCGCGGAACTCGCCTTCGTTGAGAGCAAGCCGAAGCTTGAAGGTCGCAACATGTTCATGCTCGTGGCGCCGACCAAGAAGGATATCGTGAAGCCGAAGTCGGCCAAGGACGAGACCGCTGACGCGGACGACGCAGTCACCGAAGCGCCGGACGCTGAGGAATAGGAGAGACGCATGCCCAAGATGAGGACCCACAAGGGTACCGCGAAGCGCTTCAAGCTCACGGGTACCGGCAAGATCAAGCGGGCGAAGGCCTTCAAGAGCCACATCCTCGAGAAGAAGAGCCCCAAGCGTAAGCGCAACTTCCGTCACGACGGACTTGTGCACAAGGCGGATACAGACGTCATCAAGAAGCAGCTGGGCATCGGCTAATCCGACGCTCGCATATTCCTTCAAGGAGTGATCGAAGATGCCCAGGGTGAAGCGTGCAGTCACCGCAAAGAAGAAGCGTCGTACCGTTCTCGAGCAGGCCAAGGGTTACTACGGTGACCGCAGCCGCCGGTACAAGAGCGCCAAGGAGCAGGTGCAGCACTCGCTGCAGTATCAGTACCGCGATCGTCGGAACAAGAAGCGCGAGATCCGCCGCCTGTGGATCACCCGCATCAACGCCGCGGCCCGCATCAACGGCCTGTCCTACTCGGTGTTTATGAACGGCCTCAAGAAGGCCGAGGTCACGCTCGACCGCAAGGTGCTGTCGGATATGGCCGTGAACGATCCGGCCGGGTTCGCCAAGCTCGCCGAGGTCGCGAAGGCCGCGCAGAGCGCCTAGACACGCGCAAGATCGGTACGCGATCGAAGGCCCCGCCCATGCGGGGCCTTCGTGCGTCCCCAGGCTACGCACCGCATCGTCCAACGCCGGTCGGCGATACGTTGACCTCGCGCTTACGTCTCGCTTCGTTCAGGCTCCGGTCCTCCCTCCATCATGTGGTCTGCGGGGCCCCGCGCCATGTCGGACACAGCCGCTCCCCTCGGCGGCCACTTATGAGGAGGAGAGATGAAGCGAGTACTGATCTATGCGGCGATCGTCGCAGCCATGCTGTCGATGGGCGGCGCGCGCGCCTACTTCACGGCGCAGACCGAGGTGAAGGACAGCGTGATCACCGCAGGCATGGTCGCGATCTCGGCCGAGCCTACGTCCGCGCCGCTCACGATCGACGCGCTGGCGCCGGGCGAGACCGTGAGCCGGACGATCGAGGTGCGGAACACCGGATCGCTCGGTTTCGACGCGGTCACCAGCGCCGCCAAGAAGGCAGGCATCACCGACTTCTGGAACGCGCTGCAGTGCCGGGTCACGTGCGCCGGCAGCGAGCTCTACAACGGTCCGCTGTCAGCCATGCGCACGGCGCCGGTGCGCGTCGGTGCGGGCGGCAGTGCCACACTCACGTATGCGATCACGCTGCCTGCCGACGCAGGGAACGACCTGCAGGGCGACTACGTGAAGGCATCGGTCTACATCGATGCCGAGCAGACGCACTGAGGGCCGTCACGCCGGTCTGCGGCGATGCACTGAGGCGCTGCTTGCGGCGACGCTGATCGCGCTTGGTTGGACGCACGGTATCCTGTATGTCGAGGGGGGCTCGATGGAGCCTGCGCTGTATCCGGGCGACCTGATCGTCTACCGGAAGGGAGCCGACACGCCGAACAACGGCGATCTGGTGGTGTTCGAGCATCGGGAATCCCTGGTCGTGCATCGCGTTGCGGCGCTTCTGCGCGACGGAACGCTCAAGACGCGTGGTGATGCGAACGAGTCGGTGGATAGTGAGCCGGTGGCGGCGGGTGATGTGCGAGGCGAGGTGCTCCTGATCCTTCCGGCAGGGCGCGCCGTCCATGCGTTGGCCGCTCGGTGTGACTGATGCTAGACTGTCGTACCAATCGCACAACAGGCGATAACGGAGAAGACGCGGCGCGAGAATGCCGGCTCGCCAGGGAGGGGCCTCCCGACTGCAAGGGCCCCGGGGCGGCAGCACCGCGGTTCACTCCATCAGCTGCGAACTGAACGGTCCTGTGGGCCCAGTAGGCAAGCCGGAGCCCCCGTTACCGGGCAGCCGGGGTAAAGACCCGGTCCCGCAGCGCGTGGGACAGGCGGTGCGGAGACGAGCGGGTCGGCGATGAGCCGGTCAAGCAAGGTGGTACCGCGGGAGTCGTTCCCGTCCTTGTGAGTGAGGACGGAACGGCTCCCTTTCTCGTGAATGGAGAAGTGAGACGCATGACGATCACCGACGATTTGCGAACGCTCGAGGCCGAGGCGCTCGACGCGGTCGAACAAGCTGCTGCTCCCGAGCAGCTCGAAGCCGTTCGCATCGCCTACCTCGGCAAGAAGGGCTCTCTCACCGCGGTGCTGCGCGGTCTCGGCGCTCTGTCGGCCGAGGAGCGTCCGGCGGTGGGCAAGGTGTCAAACGAGGTCCGGCAGGCCCTCGAAGAGGCGCTCGAGTCCAAGAGGGCTGCGCTGGAGGGCGTGGGCCGGGCAGCGCGCATCGCTGCCGAGGCCGTGGATGTGACTCTTCCGGGTCGCCATCACCCGGTTGGCCGCCAGCACGTGATCGGGCAGATCGTGGATGAGATCGTGGACATCTTCTCGGGGCTCGGCTATCAGGTCGCCGAAGGTCCGGAGGTCGAACTCGACTACTACAACTTCACGGCCCTCAACCACCCGCCGGACCACCCGGCGCGCGCGCTGCAGGACACCTTCTACGTGAAGGACCTCTCCGGCGATAGTGCTGTCGTCGAAGGCGAGAGCGACGTGCTCCTCCGTACGCACACGAGCCCGACGCAGGTGCATATCATGGAGTCGCAGAAGCCACCGATCTACGTGCTTGCCCCCGGCAAGGTGTATCGCCGCGATGTGGCCGACCCCAGCCATCTGCCGCAGTTCACCCAGGTGGAGGGTCTTGTCGTCGACGAGGGGATCACCCTCGGCGACCTTAAGGGCACGCTCGAGCACTTCGTGCATCAGATGTTCGGTCCGGACCGTCGCGTCCGTTTGCGGCCGCACTTCTTCCCGTTCACGGAGCCTTCCGCCGAAGTGGACGTCTCGTGCGGGATCTGCGGCGGTTCGGGGTGCCGGACCTGCAGTGGCGAAGGCTGGCTGGAGATCCTCGGCTGCGGCATGGTCGACCCCAACGTCTTCGGCTACGTGGGCATCGATCCGGAGCGGTACACGGGCTTCGCGTTCGGCATGGGTGCCGAGCGGATCGCCATGCTCAAGTACGGCGTGCCGGACCTCCGCCTGTTCGTCGAAGGCGACACGCGCTTTCTCCACCAGTTCTAGCGGCACCGCCCGCTCCGTTTGCACGCCGGCCCGCCGGACCCGTTCAGGAAGGATCTGCGATGCGCGTATCGCTCACATGGCTCAAGGACCTCGTCGACATCACGCTTCCCGTTGAGGAGCTGTGCGATCGGCTCGATATGACCGGCACGAAGGTCGAGGCGGTGCACCGGCTCGGTGCGGCGCTCGAAGGCGTCGTCGTCGGTCAGGTCATCACGAGAGACCAGCATCCCGATGCCGACAAGCTCTCCTACTGCACGGTGGACATCGGCAAGGCTGAGCCGCTCCACATCGTGTGCGGGGCGACCAACTTCCAGGCTGGCGATAAGGTGCCGGTGGCATGCGTTGGGGCGACTCTCCCCAACGGTATGAGCATCAAGAAGGCCAAGCTCCGCGGACTCGTTTCCAAGGGCATGATGTGCTCGGCCACCGAGCTTGGCGTGGGTGGCGACGCGAGCGGCCTACTGGTGTTGCCGGCCGACGCCCCGGTGGGCACACCCTTCGCCGAGTACTACGGCATCGGCGACACGGTGCTCGAGCTGGAAGTGACTCCGAACCGCCCCGACTGCCTGTCTATGGTGGGCGTGGCGCGTGAGGTTGCCGCCGTCACGCGGACGACATATCGCGAGCCTGCGAGCACTCCGGAGGAGTCCGGTACGCCGGCCGCGGATCTGGTGAGCGTGGAGATCGCCGATGCGGTGCTGTGTCCCCGCTATACTGCGCGGGTCATCCGGGGCGTCACCGTGGGCCCGTCGCCCGCGTGGTTGGCCGAGCGGATCGTGGCGGCCGGCACGCGGCCGGTCAACAACATCGTCGACGTGACGAACTACGTGATGTACGAGCTCGGCCAGCCGCTCCACGCCTTCGACATGCGCAGCGTCGCGCAGCGCGATGGCAGGGCCGCCATCATCGTCCGCCCCGCTGCAGCAGGTGAGACCATCCGGACGCTCGATGGTCAGGACCGGATCCTCGCCACCGACACGCTCCTCATCACCGACCCGTCGGGTCCGATCGCGCTCGCCGGTGTCATGGGGGGCGAGACGACCGAGGTCTCAGATGCAACGATCGACGTCCTCCTCGAGGCGGCGTGCTTCAACGCCTCCTCGACGAGCCGAACCAGTCGGCGCCTGGGACTGATCTCCGAGGCGTCGCTCAGGTTCGAGCGCGGCATGGACCCGGACCTTGCGGCGCGTGCGTCCGACCGCGCCGCGGCGCTCATCGCCGAGGTCGGTGGCGGCACGGTTGCCCCCGGGATCGTCGATGTCTACCCGGGTAGGCCGGAGCCGAAGCTCCTCCACCTGCGCACCGCCCGCGTGAACGCGATCCTCGGGACAGCGCTCACCCGCGAGGACATTGCTGCATTCCTGACGCCGCTCGGCCTCGGTGTGACCGCCGAAGGTGATGATCTCGATGTCGTCGTTCCCGCGTTCCGGCCCGACCTGGAGCGGGAGATCGACCTCGTCGAAGAGGTGGCTCGCCTCTACGGGCTCGAGAACATCGCCTCGACCCGACCCGGCGGGCGCGAGCGCGTCGGCGGGCGCACGGCGGCTCAGCGCTTCTCCCGGCGTATCGGGGAGGGTTTGCGCGCCGCCGGTCTCGACGAGCATGTGGGCTACGCGTTCGGCGATCGCGCGGATCTCGTCCGCCTCGGGTGGGATCTCGCCCCGGACGAGGTGCTCGTAGAACTCATCAACCCGATGTCCGAGGATCAGTCGGTGTTGCGCTGGACGCTCGCGCCGAGCCTCCTGCGCGCCGTGTCGCACAACCGCCGTCGCGGCATCGCCGACGCGCACATCTACGAGATGGGTGCCGTCTTCGTGACCGCTGACGGACGCAAGCAGCCGAAGGAGCGCACGATGGTCGGCGGGGCGCTCACTGGCGCCTGGGACCGTCCCGGGTGGAACGAAGCGGGCCGCACGCTCGACTTCTTCGATGGCAAGGGTGTCCTCGAGAGCCTCTTCGAGTCGCTACACGTCGGCCGTTGGACGGTTCGCGCGTGCGAGCGGGCGTGGCTGCAGGCGGGGAGGAGCGCCGAGGTGATCGTCGCAGGCGATGTAGTGGGCTGGCTCGGCGAGGTGTCGCCGGAGGTCCTCGACGCGTTCGAGATCACCGCGCCGGTCGTGCTCTTCGAGCTCTCCGTGCCCTCACTCGTGAAGGCAGCCGCGCGGGAGTCTGTCGCGTACCAGGAGATCCCACGCCAACCCGCCTACGCGCTCGACCTCGCGCTCGTGGTGGACGAGGCCGTAACGGCAGAGCGGGTCACGAGTGCGATCCGCTCGGCCGGCGGGCCGCTGCTGGAGTCGGTGCGGCTGTTCGACGTGTATCGGGACGCTCCCGGTGCAGAAGAAGGACAGAGACGCCTGCCCGAGGGTAAGAAGTCCCTGGCGTTTGCACTCTCGTACCGCGCCGCGGACCGCACGCTCTCGGACGACGATGTGCGACCGGTGCACGAGAAGCTCGTTCGGAAGGTGTCCGGTGCGGTCGGTGCCGAGGTGCGGGCCTGAATCCCGCAGTCACACGCATCGTACGTGCCGAATAGCGAATAGAATTGCAGCAATTCGCATTCTTGTTGATATCTGTTTGACCGATATGCACCTCACAGTGTATTGTCTCCACACGACGATACATCGGGAGGCTGTTGATCGTGATTCCTGTCGCCATTGTAGGTGCCGCGGGTTACGCAGGTGTGGAGCTCACGCGCCTCCTGCTCGGGCACCCGGTGTTCGAGCTCGTAAGCGTCACCTCGAGCCAGGATGAGGGTCGGCGAGTGGGGGACCTCTACCCGGCGCTCGCGGGCTGCGACCTCGTGTACACAGCGCATGACGCCGCGACTGTGACGGCGTCGGCGAAGGTGGCCTTCCTGGCCGTTCCGCATACCGCTGCGATGGCGATGGCGCCCGCGCTGATCGAGGCCGGACTCACCGTGATCGACTGCTCGGCGGATTTCAGGCTTCGCGATCCCGAGCTCTTCACTGCCTGGTACGCAGAGCCCCACACAGCTCCGGCGCTGCTCGACGAGGCTGTCTATGGCCTACCGGAGCTCTGGCGTGATTCGATTCCGGGCGCACGCCTCGTGGCGTGTCCGGGCTGCTATCCCACTGCAACGCTGCTGGCGGCGGCGCCCGCCGTGCGGGCCGGCGTGGTGATCTCGAGCCGCGTGATCGTGGATGCCATCTCCGGCGTCTCGGGGGCGGGCCGCTCGCTCTCGACGACCTCGCACTTTGTGAACGCGACCGAGTCAGTGTCGGCGTACAAGGTGGCGTCGCACCGTCACACGCCCGAGATTGTGCAGGCGCTCGGGGACCTCGGCCTTCCGGACCCGTCGGTGGTCTTCACGCCGCATCTGGCGCCGCTCAGCCGGGGACTGCTGTCGACCGTGTACCTTGAGGTCGATCCGGGCCTGCTTGCCGAGGAGGCCCATGCGCTGTATGCGGCCGCGTACGCGGGGGAGCCGTTCATCACGGTCTGCGATCCCGGCGCGCAGCCGGCCACAGGACACGTCCGTGGCTCGAACCGCGCGCACCTCGGCATCGCGCTCGATGAGCAGTCGCATACGCTGATCGTCACCTCGGCGATCGACAATCTCGTGAAGGGCACCTCCGGGCAGGCCATCCAGTGCGCCAATCTCGCCCTCGGACTCGACGAGACGGCCGGGCTCACCGCGCCCGTGCCGGTGGTATAGGGGGCATCGATGGACGCGTCGTATGAGTTCGCCCACGCCGAAGGCGGCATCACGGCCCCCCGGGGGTTCCTGACCGCCGGGGTGAGCGCTGGTCTCAAGAAGTCGGGGAAGCGGGACGTCTGCCTGCTCGCCGCGCACGAGGCGGTTCCGACCGCGGGCGTCTTCACCACGAGCGCCACGGCCGCGCCGCCGGTCTCGGTCTCGCGGGAGCATCTTGCCTCCGGACGTATGCGGGCGGTCGTGATCAACGCCGGCAACGCGAACGCCTGCACGGGCGAGGCCGGGATGAACGATGCGCGGGCGATGGCCGCCACCGCTGCCGACGCCCTCGGCTGCGTTCCCGAGGAGATCGCGGTGTGTTCGACGGGGGTGATCGGCGTGCCGCTCCCCCTCGATCTTGTGACCGCCGGAGTCCACGAGGCGGCGGGCGGGCTCGACTCCACCAACGGCGAGGACGCCGCCGAAGCGATCATGACCACCGATACGTTTGCGAAGCAGCTGGCCATCAGTGTCACTGCCGAGGGGCGGACGTTCACCATCGGCGGGATGGCCAAGGGTAGCGGCATGATACAGCCGAACATGGCGACCATGCTGGCGTTCATCACCACCGACGCGCCGATCTCGCCGTCCGCGTGTGACGCGATGCTCCGGTCCGCAGTCGGCCGTTCGTTCAACCGCATCACCGTCGACTCGGACACATCCACCAACGACACGTGCATCCTGATGGCGAGTGGCGCAGAAGGCGGCCCGGAGCTCGGGCAGGATTCGCCAGCCTACGCCGCGGTCGCCGCGGCGATCCTTGAGGTAGCGACCGCGCTCGCGCAGATGGTGGTCCGGGACGGGGAGGGCGCCACGAAGTTCGTGACCGTCACCGTCCGGGGTGCGGTGACCGAGTCCGATGCCGAGGTATGCGCGTTCGCCATCGCAAACTCGCCGCTCATGAAGACCGCGCTGTTCGGCCAGGACGCGAACTGGGGCCGTGTGGCGATGGCCGTGGGCAAGTCGGGGGCTGCGGTCGACCAGAGCAAGCTTGAGATCATCTTCGCCGGGATCGTGACGTGCACAAACGGCACGGCAACCGGCTTTGACGAGGACGAGGCCGCTCGCGCTCTTGCCGAGCCGGAGGTCGAGCTCCTGGTGGACCTGCACCTCGGCGAGGCCGAGGCGACTGTGTGGACGTGCGACTTCAGCTACGAGTACGTGCACATAAACGGTGACTACCGGTCGTGAGCGGAGGGCCGATGAGAGACATGCATGACAAGGCCGCCATCCTGATGGAGTCGCTGCCGTGGATCAAGCGCGCCTGGGGCCGAACCGTAGTCATCAAGTACGGCGGCGCGGCGATGACCGATGAGGCGCTGCGGCACGGTGTCGCGGCCGACATCGTGCTCATGAAGCTCGTCGGGATCAACCCGGTGATCGTCCACGGGGGCGGCCCGGAGATCACGTCGTACATGAAGCGCCTCGAGATGCCGGTCGAGTTCATCGACGGCCTGCGCGTCACCTCGCCCGAGGCCATGGAGCTCGTGAAGATGGTGCTCGTCGGCAAGGTGAACGGGGACCTCGTCTCGGCCATCAACGCCCATGGCCGCATCGCCGTGGGCATCGCCGGCGATGACGGCAACCTCATCCGCGCCACGCAGAAGGACCCGCGTCTCGGCAGGGTGGGCGAAGTCACGGCGATCGACACCACCGTCGTCACGAACCTGATCGAAGACGGCTTCGTGCCGGTGATCGCTTCGGTGGGCGCGGGCGACGACGGGGGCAGCTTCAACATCAACGCCGATCAGGTGGCGGGCGAGATCGCCTCGGCGCTCGGCGCGGAGAAGGTGATCTTCCTCACCGACGTGGACGGGCTGTACGCGGACTTCGCCGACAAGGACTCGCTCATCAGCGCGCTCACGTTCGCCGAAGCGGAGGAGATGCTGACCTCGGGCGAACTCGCCGAGGGCATGATCCCGAAGGTCGGGGCGTGCGTGCACGCGCTCAGGCGCGGCGTGGAGCGGGCGCACATCCTGAACGGCACGATCCCGCATGCGCTGCTCCTCGAGGTGTACACCGACGAGGGCATAGGCACCATGATCACGGGCGAGTCGGCGAGCCTCGGACTGCCGGACGACGCGATCTACACCGCATACGAGGGCGAGGTGACCCTCTAGCCATGGGCGCCCGCTACGACGAGATCTCCGCGCTGGATGCGGCCTATCACCTGCCGACCTACACTCGCAAGCCGGTGCTGTTCGTGCGCGGGGAGGGCATGCGCCTGTTCGACGACGACGGCCGGGAGTACCTGGACTTCGTGTCCGGCATCGGCTCGGTCAACCTCGGCCACGCGCATCCGGCCGTTGCCGATGCGGTCGCGGCACAGATGCGCACGCTCGTGCAGGTGTCGAACCTCTACCACGTCGAACACCGCGCACCGCTCGCCGAGCGGCTGTCGGCTCTCGCGGGAGGCGGCTGGAAGGCGTTCCTGTGCAATTCGGGCACCGAAGCCATCGAGGGCGTGATCAAGCTGGCGCGCCGGTGGGGCAAGGCCCGGCGCGGCGAGGAGTGCTTCGAGATCGTGTCCGCCGAGCGGAGTTTTCACGGCCGCACGATGGCGGCGCTCTCGGCCACCGGCCAGCCCTCTAAGCAAGAGGCGTTCGCGCCGCTGCTTCCGGGCTTCACGCACGTGCCGCTGAACGACCTGGGCGCGCTCGAGGGTGCAGTCACCGACCGCACCTGCGCGGTGCTCCTGGAGCCCGTGCAGGGTGAGGGCGGCGTGCATCCGTGCGACGAGGCCTACCTGAAGGCGGTGCGGCAGCTGTGCGACGAGCGCGGCGTGCTGCTGGCGTTCGACGAGGTTCAGTGCGGGTGCTACCGCACCGGCCCGGCGTTCGCATGGCAGGGGTACGGCGTTCGCCCCGACGTGATGGCACTCGCGAAGTCGCTCGCAAACGGCCTGCCAGCCGGTGCCGTGCTGGCCTCCGGAAGCGCTGCCGAGGCGTTCTCGCCCGGGGACCACGGATCCACCTTCGGCGGCGGGCCGGTCATCGCCGCAGCGGCGCTCGCCACGCTTGGCGCGCTCGAGGGGGAGAACCTCGGCGGGAACGCGATCGCCACCGGTGCGGTCCTCCGGTCGATGCTGCAGGAACTTACCGAGACCACTGGTGCCATCGTCGAAGTGAGGGGCCTCGGGCTGATGCTCGCCGCCGAGTTGGCCGAGCCACGCGCACAGGACGTCACAGCTGCCTGCCTCGAGCGGGGTATCGTGCTGAACGCGATCGGTGATCGGACCCTGCGCTTTCTGCCGCCGCTCGTATGCAGTCCAGACGAAACAGCTATACTTGGTGATACACTGCAGACCATCCTGGGAGCTGCCTGATGCATACGTTCAAGGGCCGCGATCTTCTCACGCTCGCCGAGCTCACCCCGGACGAGATACTCCACGTTCTGGATGTAGCCGACGAGCCGGAACGCAAGTGGCCCCGGTTCGAGGGCGCTGCGGCCGGACTCATCTTCATGAAGCCGTCCCTGCGCACGCGGGTGAGCTTCGAGGTCGGCTGCGTGCAGCTCGGCGTGCACCCGGTGGTGATGGGTCCGTACGACGCGTTCTCGCGCGAAGAGACGGTGCACGACACCATCAAGGTCCTCGAGCGCTACGTCGATCTCATCGTCCTGCGCACGTTCGCGCACAGCCATGTCGAGGAGGTCGCCCAGCACGCCTCGGTGCCGGTGATCAACGCACTCACCGACGACTACCATCCCTGCCAGGGCCTGGCCGATCTGCTGACCATCCGGCAGCACAAAGGCGCGCTCAAGGGTCTCAAGCTCGCGTACGTCGGAGACGGCAACAACATGGCGCACACGTACCTGTACGCGGGTGCGCTCACCGGCATGCACGTCGCGATCGCCGGACCGGGGGGCTACGCGCCTTCGGCGGCGGTCGTCGAGCACGCAGAGTCGCTCGTTGCGACCTACGGCACGGGTGCGACGCTGTCGGTCACGCAGGACGCGTCCGCCGCAGTCGCGGGAGCCGATGTGGTCGTTACTGATACGTGGGCCTCGATGGGCCAGGAGGCCGAGCACGCCAAGCGCGTCGCGGACTTCGCGGGTTACTCGGTCGACACGGCGCTCATGGCCAAGGCCGATCCGGCGGCGATCTTCATGCACTGTCTTCCCGCACATCGTGGCGAGGAGGTCACCGATGCGGTCATCGACTCGGCGGCTTCCGTCGTCTTCGATGAGGCCGAGAACCGACTGCACGCACAGCGTGCCTGGATGTCGCTCGTTCTGTAGCGCCGAGAGGGGACACCGATGAGAAAACGGACTCAGCGTCAGGAGGCGATCAGGTCGATCGTCCGAAAGGAGCGCGTGCGTACCCAGCGCGATCTGGTGACGCACCTCAAAGCCGCGGGGTACACCTGCACGCAGGCGACGGTCTCGCGGGACATTGCTGACATGGGGCTCCGCAAGCTGCCGGAAGGCGCGTACGTGCTTGCCGAGGACATCCACCTGCAGCGCATGATCGCCGAACTCGTGGAGAGCGTCGTGCGGTCGCAGCAGCTGGTCATCGTGAAGACGACCGCTGGGGGCGGTCAGGGAGTGGCGGCCGCGCTGGACGCCGCGCACCTCGACCAGATCGTCGGCAGCATCGCCGGGGACGACACCATCCTCATCATCACGGACAACGATGACGATGCGGAAGCGGTCATGGCGGGCATCGAGAAGTTCCACGGCCGGCAGTAGCCGCGTCGTTCGAGACAACCAAGGAGAGGGAAGCTCACGTGGCAAGAGAGAAGTGCGTACTGGCATATTCGGGCGGGCTCGATACCTCGGTGGCTATCCGATGGATCCAGGAGAACCACGACATGGATGTGATCGCTCTTGCGATCGACGTCGGCCAGGAGCGTCAGGACCTCGAGTTCGTGCGCACCAAGGCCCTCGGCATCGGTGCCATCGAGTCGATCGTCAAGGACGTGCGCGAGGAGTACGTGGAGGAGTTCCTGAGCCGTGCCTTGAAGGCGAACGCACTGTACGAGAACAAGTACCCGCTGCTCTCGGCCATGAGCCGTCCGATCATCGTGAAGCATCTGGTCGAGGAGGCGCATCGCCACGGGGCCCGGTACATCGGGCATGGTTGCACCGGCAAGGGCAACGATCAGGTGCGCTTCGAGGTGGGTATCGCCGCCCTCGACCCGGACCTCGAGATCATCGCCCCGGTACGCGAGTGGGACCTGAAGACGCGCGAGCAGGAGATGGACTGGGCCGCCGAGCGGGGCATCCCGGTGCCGACGACTAAGGACAACCCGTACTCGATCGACGACAACTTGTGGGGTCGCGCCATCGAGTGCGGCGTGCTGGAGGACCCGTGGGTGGAGCCGCCGGCCGACATCTACACGCTCACCGCGGACTCGCGCGGCGCGGCGTGCGATGAGGCCGAGTACGCCGAGATCAGCTTTGCCCAGGGTATCCCGGTTGCCCTGAACGGTGAGGTGATGAGCTTCCACGAGATCATCAACGCCATGAACGAGCTCGCGGGTAAGCACGGCTTCGGCCGCATCGACATGATCGAGAACCGCCTCATCGGCGTGAAGAGCCGCGAGATCTACGAGGTGCCCGGCGCTCTCACGCTCATCACCGCGCACAAGGCGCTCGAGGACCTATGTCTCGAGCGTGAGGTGCTGCACTACAAGCTCGGCGTGGAGCAGAAGTGGGCCGAGCTCGTCTACAACGGCATGTGGTTCTCGCCGCTCAAAGAGGCGCTCGACGGCTTCATCGAGACCACGCAGCAGCTCGTGACCGGCGACGTGCGCCTGCGCTTCTTCAAAGGCTCGTGCGTGACCGTCGGCCGCCGCTCGCCGTACTCGCTTTACGACTACAACCTGGCCACGTACGACGCAGCCGACTCCTTCGACCACAAGGCCGCCAAGGGCTTCATCGACCTCCACGGTCTCCCCGTGAAGGTCTGGGCCCGCCAGCGCCGCAAGGTCGGCAAAGAAGGCGAGGTCTAGCACCCATGTCCGACACGCCGAAGACACCCTGGAGCGGACGGTTCGAGCATACGCCCGGCGCCTTCCAGCAGCGCTTCGGCGCGTCGCTGTCCGTGGACAGGCGCCTGTACGCCGAGGATATCGCGGGCTCGGTTGCGCACGCACGCATGCTCGCGAAGCAGAAGATCATCACGTCCGGCGACGCTGCGGCGATCGAAGAGGGGCTCCTCGGCATCCTGAAGGACATCGAGGGGGAGGTGTTCGTCTTCGACGCGTCTTACGAGGACGTTCACATGGCCATCGAAGCCGAGCTCACGCGGCGCATCGGCGATGCGGGCAAGCGGCTGCACACTGCGCGCTCGCGCAACGATCAAGTTGCGACCGATACGCGGCTCCATGCGAAGCGCGAGGCTTTGCGGCTGCACGGCGCGATCGGCGAGCTCCGACGCGTGTTGGCCGATCTCGCCGCAGCGCATGCGAACGTGGTGATGCCCGGCTACACGCACCTCCAGAAGGCGCAGCCGGTGCTCTTCGCGCACCACATGCTTGCCTACTCGTGGATGCTCACGCGCGACGCGAAGCGCGTGAAGCGCGCGTGGAAGGCTGCCGACGTGCTGCCGCTCGGCAGCGCGGCGCTTGCGGGCACGACCTTCCCGATCGACCGCGATGGTGTGGCGCATGAGCTCGGCTTCTCGGCCGTGTCGCCCAACTCCCTCGACGCGGTGTCCGATCGGGACTTCCTCGTCGACCTCACGTATGCGTGCACGCTCGGCATGGTGCATCTATCGCGACTGGCCGAGGAGATCATCCTCTGGTCGAGCGACGAGTTCGGCTTCGTGACGCTCGACGATGCTTGGTCCACCGGTTCGAGCATCATGCCGCAGAAGAAGAACCCCGACTTCGCCGAGCTGGTGCGCGGCAAGACCGGTCGCGCCGTGGGCGACCTCACATCGCTGCTCGTGACGCTCAAGGGTCTTCCGCTTGCGTACAACAAGGACATGCAGGAGGACAAGGAGCCCGCGTTCGACGCCATCGACACGTACGCGGACTCGCTCGAAGCGATGGCGGGCATGCTGTCCACGATGCGCGTGAACGCAGAACGCATGCGCGCCGGCGCGCTCGGCGGGTTCATGGCTGCCACCGACCTGGCCGACCACCTCGCTGCTCGCGGCGTCCCGTTCCGCGAGGCCCACGAGATCGTCGGCAAGGTCGTGCTTGCCTGCGAGCGCGACGGCCGCACGCTGCAGGAGCTCACGCTTGGCGAGCTTCGCGCTGCCTCTTCGGCCTTCGCCGACGACGCGCTCGACGCCGTCGATATCGATGCCGTGGTCGCGCGTCGCGACACCGCCGGCGGCACGGCGCCCTCTCGCGTCACCACGCAGCTTGCGGAAGCGCGCGAGGCGCTCGCACGCGACGAGGAGTGGCTCGCCGGTCACGGCGTGGCGGACGAGTAGCGCGCTTCGGTGGCGCATTGGTTCATAACCACCGTCGATCGCGGCGACCCCATCTCGGTGCATGACGTGCGCGAGATCCTTGAGTCGTACCACGACGATCTCATCGTCGAGTTCGGCGAGAACACGCTCACGGCGGAGCTGACGATGCTGCCCGCTCCCTACCTGCCACCAAACGGCGCGCTCCTGCTCGCCCGGGACGAGTCCGGGCGTCCGGCAGGCTGCGTGGGAATCAAAGGACTCTCCGAAAGCGAGTGCGAGATCAAGCGGCTCTACGTGCTGTCCGGGGTCCGCGGCGCGGGTCTCGGGCGCGCGCTCGTTCGGGCCGCGATCGACCAGGCGCGCGTCATGGGTTACGCCGAGATGCTACTCATTGCGGTGCGGCACACCACGAACACCGCCCAGCGCATCTACCGCGAGTTCGGTTTCGAGGTCACCCCGCAGTTTCGCGAGGCGCCGCTTGGCTACGACCCTGCGGGCTTCCTGTTCATGCGTCGCTCGCTCTAGCGGGAGCGAAGGTATCATCGGAGGCGAGACACCACGCCCTCGGCCTCACGGAGCCGCCACATGCCCTCCTACGACAACGCCGCGATCGCAACCGCGCTGGACGACTTCGGCGATCTGCTCGAGATCGCCGGCGAGGACAGGTACCGCTTTCTGAGCTATCACAAGGCCGCTCACGCCGTGCGCGCGTGGGATGAGGACATCATGTCCACAGCACTCGCCGGGCGTCTCAAGGAGATTCCCGGTATCGGTGCGAAGATCGCTGCGACCATCGAATCGCTGCTCAAGAGCGGTGTCTTCCCGGGTATGGAGGAGATCACGGCTCGCGTGCCTGCCTCGGTCATCGAGCTCATGCGGGTCCAGGGACTCGGACCGAAAAAGGCCAAGGTGCTCTTCGATGAACTCGCCATCGCCTCGATCGACGACCTCGAGGAGGCCATAGCCGAACGACGCCTGGCCGAGCTGCCCGGCTTTGGCGCCAAGACCGTCGAGAATATCTCTGCCGGCATCGAACGCTATCGCAGCCTGTCCGAACGCATCCTGCTCGCCAATGCGCTGCCGCTCGCCGAGAAGCTTGCCGAGGAGCTGCGGGCACTGCCGGGTGTGTCAGACGCCGCATGCGCGGGCAGCATCCGTCGCATGAAGGAGACCGTGGGCGACATCGACGTGCTCGTCGCCGCCGCAGACGGCCCCGCCGTCATGGCGGCCGTGCGCCAGCTGCCGATCGTGACCGACGTCATCGTGAGCGGCGAGACCAAGACGAGCGTGATGACCACGTCGGGCCGTCAGGCCGACGTGCGTGTGGTCACGCCCGAGTGCTGGGGTGCGGCTCTCCAGTACTTCACCGGGTCGGCCGAGCACAACGTGCGAGTGCGCGAGGTAGCCAAGTCGCGCGGCCTCAAGGTGAGCGAGTACGGCGTCTTTCGGATCGAGGATGGTGAACGGCTCGCGTGTGCGAGCGAGGCCGACGTCTACGCGGCCCTCGGCATGGCGGTCGTCCCACCCGAAGTGCGCGAGAACACCGGGGAGGTCGAACGTGCCCTCGAAGGCCGCGTACCGGAGCTGGTGACGCTCGGCGACATCCGCGGCGACCTGCACTCGCATACCGTCGCCACCGACGGACGCTCCACGCTCGAGCAGAATCGGGCGCGTGCAGCCGAGCTCGGCTACGAGTACCTGGGCGTCAGCGACCACGCGTACGAGCTGCGGATGGTCGGCGGACTCGACCTTGCGGACCTGGAGAAGCAGTGGGCGCTGATCGACGAGCTCAACGCCCTCGGCGACGGCGGCCCTGTGCTCCTCAAGGCCATCGAGCTCAACATCGACGACGAGGGTGGCGTTGACTATCCCGCCGAGGTGCTCAGGCGCTTCGACTACTGCATCGCATCGCTCCACGCTGGCTTCAGTCAGTCGCGTGAGCAGGCCACACGCCGGCTGCTGACGGCGATGGAGAACCCGTTCGTCGACCTCATCGGCCACCCGACCGGACGACTTCTCGGCAGACGTGACCCGTTCGACCTGGACATGGAGGCGGTCATCGCCAAGGCAGCCGAGACCGGGACGATCATGGAGCTCAACGCGCACCCCGAACGGCTGGACCTGAACGACGTGCACCTGCGCATGGCGCGCAGGCTCGGAGTGCGCATCGCCATCAATACCGATGCTCACGAGGCCACGCAGTTCAGCCACATGCGGTGGGGCATCGCCACGGCGCGCCGCGGGTGGGTGAGCGCCGCCGAGGTCCTGAACGCTCAGCCGCTTGAAACGATGCGCGGTTGGCTCAAGCGGAACCGCGCGTGAGCGTCTTCGACCTCGATCGGGCGCGGCCACTGTCTGCCCTGTTCTTCAACCGCCCGACGGCCGTGGTGGCGCGTGAGCTTGTGGGCAAGGTGATCGCGAGCCGCATCGGCGGGGAGCTTACGGCTGGCGTCATAGTGGAGACTGAGGCGTACCTCGGCGCGGGAGATCCGGGTTCACACGCCGCAACACGAGGCGTCACGGCGCGCAATCGCGTGATGTACGGGGCGCCGGGCCGCGCGTACGTCTACTTCACCTACGGGAATCACCATATGCTCAACCTGGTCACCGAGGATGAAGGCACCGCAGGCGCCGTGCTGGTGCGGGCGGTGGAGCCGATCGCCGGCATCGACGTCATGAGGCGGCGGCGTTGCGGTCGCGAGGGAGCCGATCTCACCAACGGGCCGGGCAAGGTCGCCGAAGCGCTTGGTATCACGCTCGAGCACAACGCCGTTTCGCTCGGAGAGGAACTGGCTGTGTACGACGCTTCCGCGCTGGAGGACGACGCGGTGGGAGTGAGCGGGAGGATCGGGCTGGCGGCGGGCCATGAACTGCCGCTCAGGTTCTACGTTCTGGGGAACGGGTACGTGTCAAAGGGACGGACGGGGCCGAAGCCGCCAAAGCGCGCGTCGGCAGCGGGGAAGGGGACCACATGAGGCTTGGCGACATCTACACGACCGCCGTTGGAGCGGGGATCGAGGCCGACCAGCGCTCGCGCGAGGAGATCGATGCGTTTCTGGCTTCGGCGGCAAAGGAGTACGAGGACCTTGCCGCCGACGAGAAGCGCTTCTTCGACACCGAACGGCTCACCAACCCCTACGATGACACGCGCATCTGCGCGGGCGAGCCGGACCTCGAGGTCCGCGGCCTCATCACCGGCATCGACATGGAGGTCGGGGAGGTGCTGCTCGCCGATCGACTGCGCGAGAAGGGGGCGCCGATCGATCTCATCTTCGCCCACCATCCCGAGGGACCGGGTTTTGCGAACCTGCACCGGGTGATGTACATGCAGGCCGACCTTTGGGCCGCGCGCGGCGTGGGGATCGGCGTCGCTGATGCGCTCATCGACACCCGCGCCGAGGAGGTTCGGCGACGCATCATGCCCGTCAACCACTACCGGGCCATTGATGCAGCGAAGCACCTCGGGTTCGCCTCGATGTCCTGTCACACCCCGGCGGACAACAACGTCAACCGTTTCGTGCAGAAGCTGATCGAAGACGAGACACCCAGAACGCTCGACGACCTCGTGAAGCTGCTCCGCGCGGTGCCGGAGTACGCTGATGCGGCCACCAAGGGCTACGGGCCCATCCTCATCCAGGGGACAGGCTCGAAGCGCTGCGGCACGTGCGTGGCCGACATGACTGGCGGTACCGAAGGCCCCAAAGAAGCCCTCGACAAGCTCGTCGCGGCCGGTGTCGACACACTCGTGGGGATGCACTACTCGGAGGAACACAAGAAGCGCGCCGAGGAGCTCAAGCTCAACCTCGTGATCGCGGGTCACGTGAGCTCAGATGCGATTGGAATGAACCTCGTGCTCGATCGTATCGAGACGCAGGGCGTTGAAGTGATCTGCACCTCGGGCATGGTACGCGTGAGACGTACCTGACGGGTCACGACGACGGCAAGCGAAGACCCCCGGCCAGATACTGGTCGAGGGTCTTCCGCGTTCACGGCGCCGGCGTCTCCGTGCCCGGCTCGGAAGGCGGTGGAGGCGGTGGAGGCGGTGGAGGCGCCGGACTCGGACCGTTCGAGATGGCGATCGTCACGACGTGGTTCAGAGGATTCGCTGTCGCCCCCGGTCCCGGTGCCTGCTCCGCCACGAGGCCTGCGGGCACCGTATCGCTGTAGGTCGACGTGATCTGGTAGTTCTTGAAGCCTGCCGCGATAAGCGCGTTGATAGCGCTGTCCTGCGACATGCCGATGAGCGAGGGCACCGTCTCGCTCGGGATGTCCCAGTCCTGCTTCCAGGTGTAATTGGGTGCGGGAGCTGGATTGAAGTCGAGCACGGGCTGGTTCGCGAGTGCGCGGATCATGAAATCGTGCCATATCGGTGCGGGGAACGTGCCGCCGAACACCTTGCGGCCGTGGACGTTGCGCATCGGCCGCTCGGGGGTGTAGCCCATCCAGACCGAGCAGACGAGCTGCGGTGTGTAGCCCACGAACCAGGCGTCGCGGTAGTCCTGCGTGGTGCCGGTCTTGCCCGCGGCGGGTCTGCCGATGTTCGCCCTCGTCGCGGTGCCGCTCGTGATGACGCCCTTCATGATGGACGTCGCGGCGTAGGCGATGCTGTGCGAGATCGCCTGGTTCCCCGTGGGCGTGTACTCGAAGATCGTCGCGCCCTTGGAGTCGACGATCTTGGTGATCGAGGTGTGCGGGTAGTGGACGCCGTCGGAGGCAAGCGTGCCAAAGGCCGATGCCATCTCGATCGGTGTGACCTCCTGGCTGCCGAGCGTGATGGAGAGGAACGGCTCGATGTCGGTGTCGATGCCCATCCGATGCGCGGTGTCCACGACCTTCTCGGCGCCGAGCTCGGCGATGAGCCGCGCGAAAGCGGTGTTGACCGAGCCGACGGTGGCCTGCTGGAGCGTGATGTAGCCCTTACCGCCGCCACCTTCGGCGTTGCCGACCTTCCAGGGCCGCCCGCCCGTGGCGATCGTGGCCGGAGAGGACGAGTCGATCTTGCGCGTGGGCGGCATACCCTGCTCGAGCGCGGTCACGAGGGTGAACACCTTGAACGACGAGCCAGGCTGGCGGTGTGCCTGGGTCGCAAAGTTGAACTTGTTGGTGTCCCAGTTGCGGCCGCCGACCATCGCCTTGACGTACCCGGTGGTCGGTTCGATCGCGACGAGCGCACAGTCGGGGTCTTCCGGACGGTCGAGCACGCCGGCGACTGCTTCTTCGGCGTAGGTCTGAAGCGTCGTGTCGAGTGTCGTGTAGACGGTGAGACCGCCCTTGAAGACGAGTGAGGTGCCGTACTCGTCCTGGAGGAGCTTCTTCACGTGCGCCACGAAGTACGGCGCGGCGTACACGCCCTGCTCGTCGAGCGTGGCGGACTTGCCGAGCGTGAGCGGTTCGACCTTGGCCGCCTCGTACTCCTCGCTCGTGATGTAGCCCTGCTCGTACATCTTCGAGAGCACCCACTGACGCCGTGCGACCGCACCCTCGGCGTTGTCGTAGGGATCAAGCCGGGTCGGTGCCTGCGGCAGCCCCGCGAGCAGCGCCGCCTCGGCGACCGTCAATTCGCTCGCATGCTTGTTGAAGAAGGTGAGCGCTGCGGCCTCTGCGCCGTAGGCGCCCTCGCCGTAGTAGACGGTGTTGATGTACATGCCGAGGATCTCGTCTTTGGAGTGCTTCTCCTCCAGCTCGAGGGCAAGGACCGCCTCGCGTGCCTTGCGACGGTACGACGCCTGGAAGCGCTCGGGATCGTCGGCAAGGATCGTATTGCGGATGTACTGCATCGTGAGCGTGGAGGCGCCCTCGGTCCGTCCGGTGGTCAGGTTCGTCACGGCTGCGCGCACGACGCCGGGGATGTCCACCCCGTTGTGCTCGTAGAAGCGCTCATCCTCAACGGCGACCACCGCGTGCAGCAGGTGGGTCGAGATCTGGTCGAGTCGCACCACCTGGCGGTTCTCGAGGTACAGGTTGGCCAGGAGCACGCCGTCCGCCGAGTAGATCTTCGTGGTCTGTGCGACCGAGAAGGCCGTCGGATCGTCGATGTCGGGCAGTCCTTCGAGCCAGCTGCTCGCCACGCCCAGGCCGACCGCAACTCCGGTGCCCGACAGGACGAGCGTGCCCACAAGCATGAGCGCGACCGCACTCGTGATCACCTTGAGTGCTGTGTGCGGATGCTTCTGACGCCTGAGCCGGCTGCGTCTGGACACACGACCCCTTTCGCGTGAACGGGCTATCATGACCTCGTGCGGCGCATGGTTCGTCGGCCGAATACGGCCGGTGCAATAGTATAGCGTGGGACGTACGCGACGTGCGCGCGGAGCGCTCCGAAAGGGAATCGTTGCCGGAAACACACGACCGCGTGGAGCTGCTCGCGCCCGCAGGGGGGCCCGAGGCGCTGGTTGCTGCGGTCAACAACGGGGCCGATGCCGCGTATCTCGGACTGAGCGAGCTGAACGCGCGGCGAGGGGCCGCGAACTTCGATCTCGAGTCCCTTGCCGAGGCGACCCGCTTTGCGCACCTGCGCGAGACGCGCGTCTACCTCACGGCCAATGTGGTGGTTCTGCCGCACGAGATCGGTACTGCGCTGGAGATGATCGACGCCGCATGGTCTGTGGGCGTTGACGCGGTCATCATCCAGGATCTCGGCGTACTGCGGGCGGTTCGAACCGCGCTGCCCTACGTGCGCATCCACGCCTCGACCCAGATCGATGCGATGAACCCGGACGCAGTGCTCGCTCTGGCCGAGGCCGGTGCGAGCAGGGTCACGCTCGCCCGCGAACTCTCGCTCGAGGCGATCGCCGCGTGTGCGGACACCGGCGTCGAGGTCGAGTCCTTCGTCCACGGCGCTATCTGCTACTCGTACTCGGGCCAGTGTCTCATGTCCTCGATGATCGGCCGTCGCTCGGCGAACCGCGGGCTGTGCGCGCAACCGTGCCGCCTCACCTACGACCTGATCGACGGCCGGGGCGAGACAGTCGCCGCTCCCGGCAGGTATCTGCTATCGCCGAAGGACATGGCTGGAATCACCCACCTGCCGCAGCTCATCGCGGCGGGCGTGCGCGCGCTCAAGATCGAGGGTCGCATGAAGGCGCCCGAGTACGTTGCGATCGTGACCGGCGTGTACCGCGCCGCGCTCGACCGGGCGCTCGCTCGGCCGGATGACTTCGCGGTGACTCCCGCCGAGTGGGAGATGCTCGAGGAGGCCTTCAACCGGGGCTTCACGCACGGATACCTGACCGGTGAGCGGGGCGAGACGCTCATGAGCTACAGCCGCCCCAACAACCGTGGGGTTCTGATCGGGCGGATCGGCCAGACTCGACCGGGGGAGGCGACCATCGAACTCGAGCGCTCGCTCGACCCTGCAGACACGCTGGAGGTCTGGACCGGCTCCGGCCGCTTCGCCCAGACGGCAGGACCGCTTACCGTTAGCGGCACTGCGGCGGCCACCGTCCCAGCCGGCTCGGTGGCGACGTTTCGTCCGGAGCGTCACGTCTCGGCAGGCGATCGCGTCTTCCGGGTCGCGAACGACGCGCTTCTACAGGCGGCACGTCGCACCTTCTCGGGGCCGGGTGTCGTCGACCACCGCGCCACCCCTGTGGACTTCGAGGTTCGCGTGCGCGTTGGCCGCCCGCTGTGGCTGCTTGCGCGCACCGCCGATGCGACCGTAGAGGTCGAGGGAGCCGAGGTGACGCCCGCCCGCACGAAGTCGATCACGGCCGAGGAGATCATCGAGCACGTCGGCAGGCTCGGCGGGTCGGGATACGGGGCCGCGGGGTGGCAGATCGATCTTGATGCGGCGGCGGGGCTCGGTTTCTCCTCGCTGCACGCCCTGCGCCGGCAGGCGCTCGAGAGGCTCGATGAACTCAGGATGCAGCCCTGGGCCGGGCGTTCCGCCGGTGCACCTGCGCTGACGCCACTCTCGCCGGCCGCTCGTGCCGGGCGCAGCCCGGCGCTGGTGGTCGCCGCCTGGACGGAGGATGTCGCGGTAGCTGCGCGCGACGCCGGCGCCGATCGCGTGCTTCTACGGACGTTCGGCTCGCCGGGTGCCGCCCCCGGGTCGGGCTTCGCGCCGCTGCTGCCGCGCGTCGCCTGGGCGTCCGAGGTCGGCGGGTACGATTCCGTGCTTGGGACCGAAGGTCTCACGGTCGGCAATCTCGGCCTCTTGCGGCGCGCCGCCGAGCGAGGTGGCGTCGCTGCGGACTGGCCGCTGAACGTGCTCAACGCACATGCTGCCGCCCAGCTTGCCTCGATGGGAGCGGACTTCGTGTGGGCCTCGCCTGAGCTGTCGGGACGGCAGCTCGCCGGGCTGGTCGCCGCATCGCCGCTCCCGGTGGGCTGCGTGATCTGGGGTCGCCTGGAGCTCATGGTAGCCGAGCAGTGCGTGCTCCAGGCGGCGGGTCCGTGCTCGCGGCGCTGCGCCTCGTGCAGTCGGCGCGCGGGGTGGTGGAGGTTGCGAGACCAGAAGGGGTACGAGTTCCCGGTGACGACCGATTCCTCGGGACGGTCGCACGTCATGAACTCGGTCACACTCGATCTCATCCGGGCGCTCGACGAGATCATCGCCTCCGGCGTGGCAGCGGTCCGCGTGGACTTCTCCGACGAGCCTCCGGCGCGGGTTGCCGAGGTGGTCCGGGCCGTGCGATCGGCGCTCGTTGCGGTCGGCAGCGGCGCGGGGGCCCCCGAAAAGCCTCTCGTCGATCCATCGACCAGCGGGCACTTCTACCGGGGACTCTTGTAGAGGCTACTTGACCTCGATCGTGAGCGGCAGGCTTGAGACAAGGTCGTCGTCGTCGGTTACCCACAGCGTGACCGTGTACGTCCCCGCAGATGTGAACGTGTGTGTCACCTCTGCGCCCGTGATGAGCGGCGACCCATCACCGAACTCCCAGGCGTACTTCACAATGGTGCCATCGGGGTCGCTCGAGCCGGTTGCGTCGAATGCGATCTCATCGCCCGTCTTCGGTGCGGCGGGTGTGAACTTGAAGGCGGCTATCGGCTCCTCCATCTGGGGGCTACCCGTCGAGACGATCACCTTGATCGTCGATCCGGCGGGCACCTGGCCGCCGTAGCGCGGGTCCTGGTCGCTGACCATGCCCGCGGGCACGCCGGGGACCGGCTTCTCTTCAACGGTCGCGACCAGTCCCAGGCTTGAGAGCGTCGCGAGCGCGTCGGCCTTCATCGTGCCGATGAGATTCGGTACGTCCACCAGGGCCGGCGTTGCGTGCAGTTCGCACGCGACCGGCAGGTTCGCAGACAGGAAGATGGCGCCTCCCTGGTTGGGGCACAGCTCGCCCGCGAGCTGTCCTGAGTCCAGGCAGATCGTCGCAGCCGTGATCCCCTTTGGCTGCGCGAATTCCGAAGCGGGGGTGTTCGCAAGCGCGGCCTTCATGAACGTGGCCCAAATCTGGGCGGGGAACGAGCCACCGGTGACCTTCTTGCCGTGGACGTCAGTCATCTCGATCTGACCTTCCACGTGGCCCATCCAGACTGCAGCTGCGAGATCGGGCGTGTAGCCCACGAACCATGCATCGCGATACTCCTGCGTCGTTCCCGTCTTGCCGGCAGCCGGGCGGCCGATCTTAGCAGCCGTACCCGTGCCCGAAGCGATCACGCCTTTGAGCATGTCGGTCGTCAGGTAGGCCACCGCGGCAGAGATCGCTTCGGTCCCCGTGGTGGGTGCGGTGTAGAGGATCTCGCCGGCCTTCGTCGAGACCTCGGTGATCCCGCGCGGCTGCATGTGCACGCCGCCGTTAGCCAGCGTGCCATACGCCGAGGCCATCTCGAGCGGCGTCACCTCCTGTGCGCCGAGTGCGATGGAGGGGACCGCCTTGATCGGTGTGGTGATGCCCATGCGCTTGGCGGTGTCGGCCACTTTCTCAGCACCCACCGCCAGGATCAGCTGGGCGAAGACGGCGTTGATCGACTTCTCGGTCGCCACGCGCAGCCGCATCGGCCCGCCCGCAGAGGAACCGGTGACATTCCACGTCTGTCCGCCGGGGATCGGGAACGAGCCCGCGGCGCTCTCGTACACCTGCTCGGGCGAGATGCCGCGCTCGAGCGCGGAGGCGAGCACGAAGGTCTTGAACGATGAGCCTGGCTGGCGTCCGCCCTGTACCGCTGCGTTGAACTGCTGGGTGTTGAAGTCCTTGCCGCCCACCATCGCCCGGACTTCGCCCGTCTTCGGGTCTACGGCGACAAGCGCTGCCGACGGGTCCTCGGGACGGTCGAGCACCGAGACGATCGCAGTCTCTGCCGCCGCCTGCATGGCAAGGTCGATGGTGGTCTTCACACGCAGACCGCCCTTGTAGACGGCATCCGCGCCGTAGTCGTTGATGAGCTGCTGGAGGACCCACTCGACGAAGTAGGGGGCCGGCGTCGTGGTCGGGGCCGGCGCAGCCAGCGTGATGGCCTCCGCCACTGCGGCATCGTGGGTCGCCTGGTCGATGTAGCCCTGCTCGAGCATCTGAGCGAGAACCGTGTCCCGACGCGTCTGGGCTGCCTCCGGATCGATGCGGGGTGAGAAGTTGCCGGGCGACTTGATGACGCCGGCGATCATCGCGCATTCGGCTGTCGTGAGTTGAGCCAGGTCCTTGCCGAAATACGTCTGTGCGGCGGCCGAGACGCCGTAGGCGCCATGTCCGTAGTAGATGGCGTTCAGATACTTCTCAAGGATCTCGTCCTTCGTGAACTTCGACTCGAGCTGATAGGCGAGGATCGCCTCCTTGAGCTTCCGGGTCACGCTGTCTTCACGTTCGATGAACGTGTTGACCACGTACTGCTGCGTGATCGTAGAGCCGCCCTGATGCTTGCCCTGGGTGACGTTCACCCACAAGGCGCGTGCGATGCCGAAGGGATCCACGCCCTTGTGTTCGTAGAAGCTCTGGTCCTCGGTGGAGATGACGGCCTGCCGAAGAGCCATCGGTATGTTCGCGATGGGGACGTAGGTGCGGTTCTGTTCCGCATGCAGTTCCGTGAGGACCGCTCCGTTGCGGTCGTAGATGATGCTCGTCTCTGCCAACGGCTCTGAGCCTGCCGAGAGGTCGGGCAGGTCGTCGGTGAGTCGCTCGTAGACGACGCATCCCGCGATTCCACCGGCCACCGCCAGAAGCAGTAGCACGATGAGTGTGACGCGCCAGAAGACGCGCCAGCGACTGCGCTTCTTCGGCTTGGGGCGCGATCCGCCGGCCGACGGGCGCCCCGAACCGCTCCCGGGCCGCGCGGCAGCGCCCCCGCGGATCACGGTCGCGTTCTTGGCGGAGCGTGAGCCGGCTGCACGCCCGCCACCGGCTGCGCGCGTGGAACCGCCCGCGGTCGGCGCGGTGTTGGTGTGCGGCTGTGTCGCGCGCTGCGAACCGGCGGCGCTCGTGCGCTTGCGCGGCTGCGGTCGCTGGCGGGAGTCGTTCTTGCTGCTGTCGGATGCGTCCACTGTCTCGCGAGACCCTTCGTGGATGTTCAGGGTGAGGTGTCGAGCCCCACCGCCATACTGTACCGCAGGTCGGCGTTCGGGCACCTGCGGTCGTGCTAGTATGACCTGCAATCGACGGGCCAGACCACTTCGCGGGCGTGCCGATTCGGCAACGGGCGAGGGTGGGGAGGGAGCGTGAGCGTCCAGGTGCCAGACGCCGCCGGACAGCTGAAGACCATCGCAAGCGGGGCAGCCGACATCGTCCCGGTCGAGGCGCTCAAGACCAAGCTCGCGACCGGTCGCGCGCTCACCGTCAAGCTCGGCGTGGATCCAACCGCGCCGGACCTGCACCTTGGTCACGCGGTTCCACTGCGCAAGCTCCGCCAGTTCCAGGACCTCGGTCACACCGTGGTGCTCATCATCGGGGACTTCACCGCGCTCATCGGCGATCCGTCGGGGAGGAGCAGCACACGGCCGGCCCTGACGCCCGAGCAGATCGAGGAGAACGCTAAAACCTATATAGAGCAGGCGTTCAAGGTCCTGGATCCGGCTAAGACCACGATGCGGCGGAACTCCGAGTGGCTTGGCCCGCTCGGATTCGCTGATGTTCTCAAGCTGACGAGCCAGTTCACCGTGGCCCGCATCCTTGAGCGTGACGACTTCCAGAAGCGGTATCGCGAGGGTGTCGGCATCTCCCTTCACGAGCTGCTCTATCCCATGGCGCAGGCGTACGATTCCGTCGCCATCAAGGCCGATGTCGAGCTCGGCGGAACCGATCAGCTGTTCAACCTGCTCGCTGGCCGCGAACTCATGGAGAAGATGGGGCTTGAGCCACAGGTGTGCCTTACGCTGCCCTTGCTCGAGGGCACCGACGGCGTGCAGAAGATGAGCAAGAGCTACGGCAACTACATAGGACTCACTGATGAGCCGGCCGACATGTTCGGCAAAGTCATGTCGATACCCGACGAGTTGATGATCAAGTACTACCGCCTGTGCACCGCGCTTCCCGTGGACGAGATCGATGCGCTCGAGGCGTCGCTCGTCTCCGGTGACGCGCATCCGAATCTCGCCAAGCGGCGGCTTGCCCGGGAGATCGTGTCGCTCTATCACGGCGATGGGCCTGCGTCCTCGGCTGAAGAGGCATTCGATCGGGTCTTCAAGCACCGTGAGATGCCCGAGGAGATCGCCGAGGTCCGTGTCGAGCGTAGCGATCCCGTCTACCTGCCGGGTCTGATGAAGGCAGCGGGTCTCGCTGCCACGGCGTCGGAGGCGCGACGGCTGATCGACGGTGGCGGTGTCCGGATCGACGGCGAACCGATCCATCTGTCGGGGGGCTCGTACGACCTGCCGTGGAGCGCCGTGGAGGGCCGCGTGCTCCAGGCGGGGAAGCGGCGCTACGCGCGTATCGTGGTCTGATCGGGCCGGGTACGGGCTCGTGTTCGAGGTCACCATGGTGCGGCACCGTCGCGCGTCTCGACCGGCCGTCGAACGGATGTATTCCGTCGCGCCCGGAGTGCACGAGCGCGGGTATACACTCATTCGGCCGACGCTTGCGCGAATGCTTGCATCGGCGCCGGTCCGGTGGTACATTACCAAAGCTGCTTCTGCCGAGCGTTCGGAGACGGAGCGGGATTTGATAGCTCGGGGTATTGAGAGGGCGATCGGGTAGAAGTGCTGGAGCCAGCCATACTGGTCCGGCGCCCATCCGACGCCCCCGGCCGATAAGGCGGGGGCGTTTTGCATCCCTCGAAACGAGCTCGCAAAAGTCGTCGAAATCGGTAGACGAAAGCGATTGACAGCGGGAATCGGGACAAGTAACGTATCCCCTCGCTGCGCCTGAACCTTGAAAACCGGATACTGTGACAAGCCAGTAAGGATTCATTTCGAATCCACACAAATACCCGTCACATCGAGAGGGCCAGTCAAAAGGCCAAACCGATGAGACACTCTTGGACCCAAACCAAACCGGCCTCCTTACCGGTTCAGGTGGATCCATTCCGGACCAGCCAGGTCCGAAGCTCCGTGTACTACAGGCCGCAAGGCCTGTAACAACTTCTACGGAGAGTTTGATCCTGGCTCAGGATGAACGCTGGCGGCGTGCTTAACACATGCAAGTCGAACGAGGTCCAACCTTCGGGTGAAGACCTAGTGGCGAACGGGTGAGTAACACGTGGGGAACCTGCCCTTCTCTCTGGGATAACGTCGAGAAATCGGTGCTAATACCGGATACTCCTTGCGGATCGCATGGTCTGCTCGGGAAAGCTCCGGCGGAGATGGATGGCCCCGCGGCCCATTAGCTAGTTGGTGAGGTAATGGCCCACCAAGGCGACGATGGGTAGCCGAGCTGAGAGGCTGATCGGCCACACTGGGACTGAGACACGGCCCAGACTCCTACGGGAGGCAGCAGTGGGGAATTTTGCACAATGGGCGAAAGCCTGATGCAGCAACGCCGCGTGCGGGATGAAGGCCCTCGGGTCGTAAACCGCTTTCAGCAGGGATGAAAATGACAGTACCTGCAGAAGAAGCCCCGGCTAAATACGTGCCAGCAGCCGCGGTAATACGTATGGGGCAAGCGTTATCCGGATTTATTGGGCGTAAAGCGCGCGTAGGCGGATTGTTAAGTCGGATGTGAAAACCGGGGGCTCAACCCGCGGCCTGCATCTGAAACTGGCAGTCTTGAGTCTGGTAGAGGAAAGTGGAATTCCTGGTGTAGCGGTGAAATGCGCAGATATCAGGAGGAACACCAGTGGCGAAGGCGGCTTTCTGGGCCACGACTGACGCTGAGGCGCGAAAGCTAGGGGAGCGAACAGGATTAGATACCCTGGTAGTCCTAGCCGTAAACGATGGGCACTAGGTGTGGG